>NZ_JAWLQI010000023.1:0-45842 GCF_036997785.1 Brachyspira pulli | reverse complement strand
ACTATCTTTTTTTTCTGTTGTGTATTATACTGTTTCATAGGTATTCCTTTTGGTTTATTTGTAGTAATTTAAATTATAAGGAATACCTTCTTTTTTTAAACTAAAAGTGTGCAATATCTATGGCTCTTAAACATATGTAAATATATTTTTATATTGATAATTTGAAGAATATAGTTTATATTTTAGTGAATATTTGTTTTTTTATGAGGTATATTTATGTTTGAGCCGTCTTTTTCTATTGATAAAATAAAATTTAAGAATATAGATTTTAAAGGAGTAAATTTAGAAATAGATTTAAAAGTTAAAAATAATTTTTTTCTAAATATTCAATTAAATGATATTTATATTTCTTTATTTAAAAATAGCGTGAGTTCTGGAGATAAAATAGGAGAGGGTAGATTAGAAAAAAGTTATATTTTATCTTCAAATAAAAATCATCATCTAAAATTGAATATAAAAATATACTATTCAGGTCTTATAATTAATGCAATACCAGCTTTGATAAAAAAAGGATTTTTATGTGCATTAGATATTGATGTATACTTTAAAGTACTATTTTTTAAAGGACATAAAAACATTGTAGAAACAAAATTCTTTTCACTATAAAACCTGAATGTATAATCAATATATTATGATTACTTATCTATCATTATATTAAGTATTTCTATATCAGTACCTTTCATACCTTCTTTGGCCATTCTTCCAATACTGTCAATAGTAGCTTCAATATCATCTTTTACAAGACCATCGCCAGATTTAAATACTTTACCATCTTTTGCTAGATTATATGCAAGTATTCCGCAATCAACAGCTTCAGAAATTTTTGATGCACAAGAAGCCTTAGCACCATCACAAACCATACCGCCTATTGTACATAATGCATTAGTTATTGTGTCTGAAATTATTTTATATTCAGCGTTATTAAGATAAGCTATTCCAGAAGCAGCACCAGTAGCAGCACAAACAACTCCGCAGAATGCAGATAATTTTCCTATATGTTTTTTCTGAAGTATAGCTATTAAATTGGATAGAACTAATGCTCTATATAGCTTTTCTTCAGATACTTTCATGTCTTCAGCGTATATAATTACAGGCATAGATACAGTTATACCTTGGTTTCCGCTTCCAGAATTAGTTACTACAGGCATAGGACAACCTCCCATTCTGGCATCAGAACCGGCAGAAGCATAAGCCTTAGCTCTGTTTCTTACATCATTTCCATAATATTTCATCAATGTTTTTCCTACAGAAGAACCGTAGTCATTTTTTAAACCTTCATTTGCTATATTTGAGTTTAATTCTATTTGTCTTTGTATAACTTCTTTTATATCTTCTATATTAACTTCGTTAGCAAAACTTAATATGTCTTTTATATTTAAAGAATCTCTGTCAGCAGAATCTTTTTGACCTGCTGAATTATCAGAGGTGAATAATTCTTTTCCATCTTTTATTATTCTTGTTATATTAGTGTGAGCATTTTTGATTTCAACCAATGCTGATGAATTTTGATATTTAGCTTCTATTATAATATGTAGATTTTCAGAACCTTCTATTAAATCACATTTACAAAAACCTTTGCTTATAAGTTCTTTAGTTTTTTCTATATCTTCTGGTTTAATAGTTGATAATACTTCAAGATTTTTGTTAGGATCTCCTCCGACTAAACCTAAAGTTGCAGCAATATCAATTCCTTTTAATCCTCCGGAATTTGGTACAGTTACACCTTTTACATTCTTAATAATGTTTCCGCTGCATTTAACAGTTATTGAGTCAGGTATATTTCCCATAACTTCTCTAACTTTTGCTCCAGCATAAGCTATTGCTATAGGCTCTGTACAGCCAAGGGCAGGTATTAATTCTTCTTTTAGAATATTTATGTAATTATCATATAATTTTTTATCCATATTATAACACCTCTTTAAAATGATATTCATCACATTAAATATTATATTATTCTTTATTGCCAAAATCAATATTTTTAGTAAATTATTTGTTTTAGTTTTTGAAAAAATTTACGATTTATTAGTCTATACAGTTTATTATATGAATAATCTTATTTTTTTTAGAATAGTTTAGTTTATACTATTGATTTTTTTTCATTTTATGATATTTATAACAGATAATTTTTGAGAGATATAATTATGATACCTAGATTACATTTAAAAATAGTAGCAAGATTTAGAGAAGTTTTTGGACAGAAGGGAGATACAAAATTATACTTTGCTCCTGGAAGAGTTACAATAATAGGAGAGCTTATAGATTATTCAGGCGGAGATACTATAACTTCTGCTATAGACAGAGGTACTTATATAGTAGCTAGAAAAAGACCTGATAATAAAATCAATATATATGCTCATTCTTTTAAAGCTAGAAAGTCATTTACATTGGAAGATTTAGAGAAAAATAAAGAAGATGAATGGGCAATTTATTTCAAAGGCGTTTATTCTGTTCTTTTAGAAAAAGGCTATAAACTTCATGGAATGGATTTGTTTGTTTATACAGATTTGCCTTTTAATACTTCTTTAGCTTCTTCAAGTTCATTATGTGCTTGTTTGACTTATGCTGCTTTAGATATTAACAATATTAAAGATGTAGACCCTATTGAAATGGCAAAATTATCTTATGAAGGTGAGATAAAATATGCTTCTCATAGAACTTCTTTAAGCGACCATGTTACTATATTTATGGCGAAAGAAAATACATTATTTTTATTTAATATGAAAACACTTAAATATGAATACTTTGATTTCAATTTAGGTGATTGCTGTATGGCAGTAGTTAATAGTAATAAAAAGAGAACTTCCAGCGACAGTGAATATAATGCTAGAAAAAGAGAATGCGAAAATGCATTTAAAAAACTTAAAGAAAAGAAACCTAATTTAAAATCTTTATCAGATTTAAAGCCTAAAGATGCAGATTTTATAAAAGAAACTTTACAAAATAAAGAACAAAGACGTGCTTTATATGTTTCAGCAGAACAGGATAGAGTTAATCAAGCTGTAAAAGCTATAAAAAAAGGTTCTGTAAAAGATTTATCTAGTTTGATATTGAAAACCCATGATGGTTTGAGTAAGTTATATGAAGTATCTACTGCTGAATTAGATATTTTAGTTGAAGAATCTACTAATATGGACGGCGTTTTAGGTGCTAGAATGATAGGTACTGGATTTGGCGGCGGAGTATTATTATTCTTAAAGAAAACTGAAGTTGAAAATGTTATAGAAAATCTATATGCTAGTTATAAAGAAAGAACTAGAAGAGATGCAGATGTTTATATATTAAAACCATCTAATGGTACTCGTATATTACCGACTGAAGAATAATTTTTGGAAGTGAATTAAGTAAATTAGGAAAATCTTATGACATTATCTGAGATAAAAAATATAGTATCAAATATTAAGGAACAGTCAGAAATTTTAAGGGGGTATCTTTGACCCTGATTCAATATATAAAAGGGTAAAAGAAATTGATGAAATATCTTCTAAAGATGACTTTTGGAATGATAATATAGCAGCTCAAAAACTTATGAAAGAAAGAATGCTGCTTCTTGATAAAATAGAACCTGTTGAAAATTTGATAAAGAATTCTAATAATATATATGAATTAGTTGAAATGGCTATAGAGTCAAATGATCCGGAAATGGAGAAAGAATTAGAAACAGAATGCTTGGAATTACAGCGTGTTTTTGATGAATTAGAAACAAAAAATCTTTTCTCCGGAGAATTTGACAGTAAGAATGCATATTTAACATTGAATGCAGGTGCAGGCGGTACTGAAAGTTGTGACTGGGCTTCTATGCTTTCAAGAATGTATGTTCGTTTTTGTGAAAGACATGGTTTTACAGTAGAAACTACTGATGAATTGCCTGGTGATGAAGCTGGAATAAAACAAATAAGTTTTTATGTACAAGGGCTTTATGCTTATGGTTATTTGCGTTCAGAAATTGGAGTTCATAGACTTGTTAGAATATCTCCTTTCGATGCCAATGCTAAAAGACATACTTCATTTGTGGCAGTAAGTGTTATGCCTGATATAGATGAAGATATTGAAGTTGAAATCAATCCTGCTGATTTGAGAATAGATACTTATAGGGCTTCTGGAGCAGGCGGACAGCATGTTAATAAAACTTCGTCAGCTATAAGAATAACACATATACCTACAAATATAGTAGTTCAGTGTCAGGCAGAAAGAAGTCAGCATAACAATAAAGATATGGCTATGAAAATGCTTAAGGCTAAACTTTATCAATTAGAAAAAGAGAAATTAGATAAAGAAAAACAGAAAATAGCTGGAGAAAAAACTGACATAGCTTGGGGAAATCAGATTAGAAGTTATGTTTTCCAACCTTATCAGATGGTTAAAGATTTAAGAACCGGTCATGAAACTGGTAATATGAACTCTGTTATGGACGGAAATATAGATGAATTCATTTCTGCTTATCTAAAACAGCAAATAAAAAAGTAAAATATTTCATTATAATTTTTATGTAAATAAAATTTAATAATATTATGTTACTTATTGACATTTTTAGACATAGATTGTATAGTGTAGATATATATAAAAAAATGGAGAATATTATGTTTAAAAAAATTGCAGTTGTAATTGCTATGGTATTAGCTGTAACAGTTGCTATGCCAAAAAAAGCACAAGCTGCTTATTCTGACGGTGCAGCTATAGGTGCTTCATTGTTTTTTGGTTATCCAAACCAAGGTTTAACTTTAGTTGGTCAATTTAAAGGTGTTCCTTTGATGTTTGGAGTTCAAGCTGTAGCAAATCCTTTTGGAAATTACCCTTATTTTGGTATTGGTCTTACTATGGATTGGTGGGGCTTAAAAATACCTTTGGGAAAAGCTGGTGAATCTGATGTACATTTCTACTTAGGACCAGGACTTGCTGCTGATGCTGCTTTCGGATCTAACTATTGGTCTGTTAATGCTGGTTTAAGAATGCCTATAGGTTTTTCATTCTTAATTAAACAAAAATGGGAAATTTTCTTAGAGCCTGCACCTGTTGTTAACGTACTTCATGCAGATGGAAATGGTGTTTCTTTACTTGGTTTATATTTGGGTGATGATGATAGACATGATCGTTGGTATTTTGGTCACTTCTTACATTTGACATTCCAATTCGGATTCAGATATTGGTTCTAATTTTATACAATATTGAAATTAATTGGCCCCGTTTAAAACGGGGCTTTATTTTTTTAAAGATAATTTATTCACTTTTCGATATTATTTTTTATATTTATAAATAGTTTTTAATATCAAATGGGTTTGTTTTATTATGGCTAAAAAGATTATAATTTATACATTGATAATAATGTCATTTACTTCTGTATTTTCATTATCGTCAAAATTATATGCTAATTATCCTGAGGGGAGTGCAGCTGGTTTTTTTCTTAGATTTAGTTTTCCAAGTCAAGTATCTTTAGGTGTTACTGGTAAATTTGATGTTGTTCCGTTTATGTTTAGCGGTATATTTAATGTTGGTATATCAACTAAAGGCTGGTCTTGGATGGGCTTAAGTGTTAGTGCTGATTGGTGGGGATTAAAGTACAGAATAGGAAAGGTTGGCAAATCCGATTCTTGGCTTTATTTTGGGCCCGGTGCTGAGGCTGTAGCTGAGTTTGGAAATAATTATTGGAATTTAGGTTTAGGCTTTAGACTTCCTCTTGGAGTTTCATTTATTGTTGACAGGGATTGGGAAATATTTTTACAGATTGCTCCCGGTCTTAATGTAATAGCAGTCGGTAATGAAGGCTTTGGAACTTTTGGTTGGTATCCTAGTCATACAGGTTGGACTTTCTCTAAATTTTTTAGATTCTCTGGTGATTTCGGATTTAGATATTGGTTCTAATATATTGTTATTATTTACTGTTAGAATTAAAGATTTTATTATATAATAAAAATGGGTATTCAATATTTATGAATACCCATTATTTTTTATATAGATTATTATTTTATTCTATTTATCACTAACAATAATACTAATTATTTTTTATTTGCTTTTCCAGTTATTAAAGGCATATAATCAAAGAATGAATATATAGTTATTATTGTAACTACTAATAAACTGTAATATGTTATTTGTTCATAAGGAAGAACTATATCTGTATGTTTTAATATTTTTAATAGGAATATTATAACTACAGCAGCAGCTCTTGATGCAGTTTTTAATTTACCGCTGAATTTAGCAGCAACAGCAAAACCTCTAAGTCCTCCTAAAATTCTTATAAACATTGAAAACATATCTCTATAAAGTGAAATTATGTACATCCATATAGGCATAGAACCTTCATATAAGAATATTGTAAACATTGTTATATGAAATACTGTATCAGCGAAAGGATCCAGCACTTTACCTAAATCACTTACAAGATTAAATTTCCTTGCCATAGCACCGTCTAAAGCATCTGTTATTTCTAGTATAATAAGAAATATTAATGCCAATACTGCACTTATCATAGAATTATAAAAATATAAAAATATAACAAGCGGTGATAAAACTATTCTGCTAATACTTAGTAAATTAGGTATTTGCTTTTTCATAATTGGCTCCTATATAATATTTATTAAAAATTATTGCCTCATATTTTCATCTAATCTCATGCTTTCTTCTGCCATATCAGCATAAGGATCTTCTGGAGTTGTTTCTTCCTTTTCATCATCTTCAGTTTTGATATAATAGCTTCTGTCACGCATAGCAGCAGCATATACTGAATAATCAACTTCATATATTATTCCGCTTTCTGGTTTTACATATACTCTGTTGTCGTTATTATCATATATTATATCATAACTCTTTTTAGTGTTATCTTCCATATATACTGTTATTTGAGCATCAGGTATTTTGAACATTCTTTCTAAATATCTTATTGTGTTATTATCATATACAAATCCTACAGCTTTTACTAAAGATAATGTTTCAAAATCTCTGTATGCTTTATTTAAATTGATTTCTTCATCTACTCCATCAACAACCCAATTAGTTCTATTTTCTTTTCTTATTGTATTTGTATAATCTCTTATATTACTTTCTGTTTTTACTACAGATTCTATGTATATTTGCTTGTCGAATATTTGTTTATCTCTCAACATATCAATAGTTTTCTTTAAAGCTTCTATATATACGAATTCTATGCTGAAATATTCGTCATTATATTTTACATAGTATCTTTCTTCATCAGGTGTTTTATTTCCTACAAAGATTTTATATTCTTTATCTCCTTCCCATACTGTAAATTCATTGCTTGGATTTTCTAAACCAAATGAATCTATTTCAGCAAGATTTGTTATAATCATGTCTATATTAAGAGTATTAAAGTTTTTTACATTAGCAAAAGCTTCTAATTGGTCTATTTTATAATCATTAGAAGGTGAAGTTACTTTCCAAATATCATTTATTTTTTCAACTATTATTGGTTCTTCAGCATATCTTAATTCATATTTTGTAACATTTGTTTCATTAAGTTCAAAAATTTGTTTTCTAGGTTTATTTGCCTCTACAGTTATACGTTTTTGTCTTGTAGTGTAGAAAGCTACAACGCTTATTACAGCTAATACTACAAGTAAGATTATTATTTTTGTCAGATTTTTATTCTTCATTTTTATATATCCTATTTTTATTTTATTTTCTATATCGTAAATTATTTTCTATTTTCCAGCATAATATTTGCCAAATATATAAATATTACAGTAACAGATAAGAAGTATATAATATCTCTTAAGTCTAGTACGCCTCTTGCTATATTGGCAAAATGATAATCACCGCTTATAACTTCTATAATATTAACAGCAGCTGGGAAAAGCAAAGTTAAATATCTTAAAAACATATTTAATGATATCATAATTGCAAGTCCTACAATTAAAGCCACTATTTGATTTTTAGTTGTAGATGATGCGAATATTCCTATAGCACATAATGCCATAATAAGAAATACGCTTCCAATATACCCAGTAATTACAGGGCCTATATCTAATCTACCCAAAAATGTTAATGTTATAGGGTAGAGTATAGTAGGTATTAATGCAAAAAGCATAAATATTACTGCTGAAAAGAATTTTCCAAGTATAATTTCTAATGGTGAAACTGATTGAGTGCTTATAAGCTCATAAGAACCGCTTGAAAATTCACTTGATAAAAGCCCCATTGTTATAGGAGGTATTATAAGTGAAAGTATTAACGGTAATATGCTGAAAAAGTCCTGCATATCATTTTGCTGAAGTATAAAGAATCTTGAGAAGAAATATACTCCGCTTACTATCAAAAATATTGCTGAAAATATATATGCTATAGGTGAAAAGAATATATGTCTTAATTCTTTCTTTAATATAACATTAGATTTGTTAATTGTTTTATTAATTGAAAATGTATTCTCCACTTATTTATCTCCTTTAGTCAATGTATGGAACACTTCTTCTAAATTCTCTCTTTCTTTCATCATTTCAAATACTATCCAATCAGTACTTTTTATTAATTTGTAAATTTTTTCTCTAGGTTCCTCATCATTTGAATATATCACAATATCTTTTAAATTTTCATTGTTTGCTGCTTTTACATCATAAACATTTTCTATAGTTTTTAATTTTTCTATAATTTTGCTATTATCATCATTTGTTTTTATTGATAATTTTATTCTAGTAGATATTTTATTTTCTTTGCTGTTATTTAGGCTTAAATGTTTAGGATCAGCATCAGCAATAACATTTCCTTGATTTATTATGATAGCTCTTGAACAAGTAGCTTCAACTTCGCTTAATATATGTGTTGATATTAGAACAGTTTTTTCTTTTCCCAATTCTTTTATAAGTTCTCTTATTTCTACTATTTGGTTAGGGTCAAGTCCATTAGTAGGCTCATCTAATATAAGTATTTTAGGGTCATGTATAATGGCTCCGGCAATACCTACACGCTGTTTATAACCTTTTGAAAGCTCTCCTATAGATTTGGATATAACATCTTTAAGATTGCAGGCATCAACAACATAATGAAGCCTGTCATTTAATCTGCTTCTTTCAAGTTCCTGAATTTCTGCCATATAAACAAGATAATCGAATACGCTCATATCATCATAAAGAGGTGCAGATTCAGGTAAGTATCCTATAACTCTTTTTACTTCTCTTTCATTATTTAATATACTTTTTCCATCAATAATTGCATTTCCGCTTGTTGGTGATAGGTAGCAAGTGAGTATTCTTAAAGTAGTAGATTTGCCTGCTCCGTTTGGGCCAAGTATTCCTACGATTTCACCAGCATTTATTTCAAAACTCACACCTTTCAAAGCATGAAAATCGCCGTAATATTTACTTAATTTCTCTACAGATATCATTTTATTCCTTTATCAGTTTAATAATTTATTCTTAATCAAAAAAATCAAAATATATAGGTAGAAAAACATTATAATATATATAAAGTAAAAAAACAATTATTAAGTTGTTAATTAATTTAGTTCAAATTATAATATTAATAAAAAAATTAAGGCATTATGATGGAATTAAATAAAGAAAAATTGACTTATATTATAGATAAACTTTCAGATGGACTTTATGAAAAAGAAGATATTATATCATTTACTTTTTTATGTGCATTAGCTGGAAAATCAGTATTTTTATACGGCCCTCCCGGTACTGCCAAAAGTTTAATAGTAAGAAGAATAGCATCGGCTTTTAAAGACTCTAAATATTTCGGTCAGCTTATGAATAGGTTTACAACTCCTGAAGATGTATTCGGGCCTGTGAGTTTATCAAAACTTAAAGAAGATAAATTTGAAAGACAAACTGAAGGTTATTTACCTAAAGCTGATTTTGTATTTTTAGATGAAATTTGGAAAAGCAGTCCTGCAATATTAAATACATTATTAACTATAATAAATGAGAAGATATACAGAAATGGAAGCATTGAAGAAAAAGTGCCTTTAAAAATATTAGTGGCGGCAAGTAATGAAACTCCTCCAAAAGGTCAAGGTCTTGATGCTATGTATGATAGATTTATAATGCGTTTGTTGGTTAATCCTGCTAAAGATATAGATAATTTTAAATCATTGATAGTTGATAAAGATGTTGATTTTAATGCTGATTTAAACGAAGAAGATAAAATATCAGCTGAAGATTTGGAGAGTTTAAAAAATAATATAGAAGAAGTGGAAGTACCTTCTAACATTATTAATATTATAATTTCAATAAAAAATGAAATAGATGAATATAATAACGGAAATAATGAACCTATTTATATTTCAGATAGAAGATGGAAGAATATTGTTTATATATTAAAGGCTTCTGCATATTTTTCAGACAGAAAAGAAATAGTTCTTTCAGACTGTTTTTTAATTGCTAACTGTATTTGGACATTAGAAGAAAATATTAATGCTGTTAATAGCATAGTAAAAAAATCTATAATGCGTTTTTTGAATGATGATATTGATGAATTTGACTATGGTAAAATATATGATGAGGCAGAAGAACTTAGAACAAATATAGATAAAGATTCTATAAGTGACAGAGATGTGTATGAAAATGAAATTAATATAAATGGTAAAAGGTATTTTTATATAGATGTATTTTATGAATATAAAAATACTTATGGAAATAATAGTATGAGCAATGTGAAATTTTATATTGAAATTGATAAAATAAATAATAATACTCAGTTTAGCCCTTTAATAAATGTATATGATAATGATGCTTTTAATAATGCAAATACTAGAAGCCCAAGATATAACAACTATTATAATAATTATAGTAATTTGAAAAATGCTAATGATTATGTTGTAGCTGATAGTGTATTTTGTTTATTTACAAATTCAAATACTATTCAGATAAAAACTAATAATTATTACAGCCGTTTTGTTAATCAAGATGGAGATGTAGTATCATCATTGAATGTATCTATTCCTTTTAAGTTTAGAAAAGGAGATATAAAACCTATAGAAATAAATAAAAAAGATAGTTATATGCATGTTTGTTCTGATTTGCTAGATACTATAAATAATAAAATAGAGTCTTATGAAAGTAATTTAAAATCTATGATTGAAAAATGTGATTCTGTTTTTATAAATGAAAAATATATACAAAAGTTTATTTATAATAATGATTATTTATCTAGTTTGAAATCTCTTAAAATTAATATTGAGCATTGTATAGATAAATTAAAGAGTAATTATTAAGGTTTTGTATGAATATTGGTAATATTGACAGCCTATTAAAAGAAACTAAATTTATAATAAAAGAAAGATTTTCTCAGTATGATATTTTTATGAGCAATGATGATATGCAAAAAGAAATTACTAAGAAAATAAATGATTTTAATTATAATTTAGAGAAACATTTAAAAGATGATAATCCATTTAAAGATTCATATTCTGTTTATGAAGAAGCTAAAAATAGTTTTATGGAAAATGAAGCCGATAAGGAAGCACTTTTTAAGGATATTGAAAATTATAGATTAATTGCTGGCGATGATAATGCAGAGTTCTTCTATTCAAAAATAAATTCTTTAGAAAAAGATGAATACAATAATGAAATAATAGCCATTAGAAAATCAGTTTTAAATAGTTGGAAAGATGAACTTGATAAACAATATATGAATTGGGTATTAAATGAAATAGAGAAATATAGAAATAAATTTTTTCAAGATATCGAAAAGTTTTTTGATTATTTGAATGATTTGAAGTATATACAAGATGCATTCGGAGAGGATATAGGTTTATTATTTGATTTGGGTATAGGAAAATTATTGAAAAAGGATATTGAATATATAAAAAGACTTTTAAATTTATTAAAAGAAAATTCTGATATAAAAAGATTATGCGATACACTTGGAAGATTTATAAAGTCTGAAGAAATTATAAAAACAGAAAAGATTTTAAGAAAAGAAAGTTTCAGCACAAAAATAAAAGATATTAATTCAGAAGAAGAAATAGTAGGTATAACTTATTCAAAAGATATACATAATATACTTCCTCAGGAAAAACTTCTTTTAGCTGAAGGTGTACTTGAAACTTTATTTGGAATAAAATATTTTGAAAATAGGCTTTTAACTTTTAAGAAGGAAGGATATATTGATTCTTATTATGATATGGATATTGAAGAAGAAATTCAGGTAAAAGAAGAAAATAAGAAAGGGCCTATTATAATATGTGTTGATACAAGCGGTTCTATGAAAGGAGTTCCGGAAACTGTTGCAAAGGCTATTACATTATATTTAGCGTCAAGAGCGATGAAACAAAAAAGAGATTGTTATCTTATAAATTTCAGCACGCAAATAAAAATAATAGATTTAACATATCCTAACACAATAGATAATTTAATTGATTTTTTAAGATTAAGTTTCAATGGAGGTACAAATCCTATACCAGCATTGAGGCATGCTATAAAAACTATGAATAGTGAAAATTATAAAAAATCTGATTTGCTTTTTATATCCGATTTTGTATTTAATGGATTTACTGATGAAGATTATAAATTAGCAGAAAAACAAAAAGAAAATGAAAATAAATTTTATTCTCTTATAATAGGAAATACTAATATGCTTAATACTGAAAAAAGCTTGTTTGATTATAATTGGTATTATGACAGTTCTATATCATCTATTAAAGAAATCACAGAAAATATGTATTCATCTATAATTAATTGCTAATTATTTTATTAAAATGATAAATAAATATAAAAAAATGATATTATTTTCTTGACTGTTATTTTTTTCATTGTATTATAATGCTATCTTTTTAGGTAGTTATAGTATGAATATAGAAGAAATCTTAACTAATTGTCAAGAAACTATAAAGTATGAGTTTAGAAATAAATCTCATCTTTTGGAAGCTATTACTCATAGAACTTATGCTAATGAGTCAAAAAAGAAAATGAAATATAATCAGAGATTGGAATTTCTTGGGGACTCTGTACTTTCTCTTATTATGTCAGATTATTTATTTAGAAAATATAATACAAGTAAAGAAGGATTATTATCAAAAGTAAAATCATCTTTGGTATCTCAAAAGAGTTTAGCAGATATTTCAAAGGAACTTAAACTTGGTAATTTCCTGCTTTTAGGACATGGAGAGGAGGCTTCAGGCGGACGTTATAGAGATAATATGCTTGAAGATTTATTTGAGGCTATAGTTGGAGCTATATATTTAGATTCTGGCATTACTAATGCTACCAGATTTGTTATGATGGCTTATAGAAATAGACTTAATAATTTAGATATTGATAATTTTGATAAAGATTATAAAACTATATTCCAAGAATTGATACAAAAAAAGCATAAAACAAGCCCAATATATAAGTCTTATGAATTTCATGATGAAAATAATCATGAGATGTTTAAAGCTGAACTTTATGTTAATGATAAAAACTTTGCTACAGGTATAGGTAAAAGTAAGAAAGAGGCAGAAACAGAAGCAGCTAAAAAAGCATTGGATAGAATAGAGAAGGCTAGTATAACAATAAAGAAAAATAAAAAAACTAATAAATAATAATTAAAATATTGAAATACTAAAAAATATAAATTTTAGTATTTTTGTTAATGGAAAATAGTAATTAAAGGCTAACATAGCAATAAACAAATAAGCCTAAATAGTTGACAATTTTTGTTTTTTAGTTTATTAATGTGGAAGGTGAACATAAAAATAATAAAGGAAAATTTCATGGGTAAAATTAATATAGCACCATCAATACTTACAGCATCATTTACAAATTTGGAAGGAACTATAAGAGAGCTTGAAGAAGCAGGCAGCGATTATCTTCATTTGGATATAATGGACGGAGTATTCGTTCCGCAGATTACATTCGGAGCAAAAGTTGTTTCAGATATAAAAAAAGTAAGTAAAATACCTCTTGATGCTCATCTTATGATAGTAAATCCTGAAAAACATATTGATGATTTTGCTAAAGCAGGCTGTGATATTATAAGCGTTCATTTTGAAGGAAATATACATATTCATAGATTAATTTATCAAATAAAAGCACATAATATAAAAGCTGGTATTGTACTTAATCCTCATACTAGAGTTGATGTTATAGAGCCAATTATTGATGATATTGATTATTTGCTTATAATGAGTGTTAATCCTGGATTCGGCGGACAGAAATTCATTGAGTCATCTATAAAAAAAATAGAAGAAGCTAAAAAATTAATAGGTAATAGAGATATAATTCTTGCAGTTGATGGCGGAGTTAATTTAAAAACTTGCGGTAAAGTATTAGAGGCTGGTGCAAATTTCCTTGTAGCTGGAAGTGCTATTATTGACAGCGATAATAAAAAAGATACTATTAATAAATTAAGAGGAAATTAATTTATATAACGCCATATAAATATCTATTAATTTAGTTTTGATATAAGTCTTATACAACATAAGAAAGGAAAATATGGAAGAATTAGATAATAGTAACAATAATGAAAACGAAGAAGAAAATTCAGATTCTCCAAAAGTATTTATAAATAATGCTCAAATTCTTGAATCAGGTCAAATATTAATAACTCCTCCAAAACCAGATGAAAAAACTTTTGAAGATTGGAAAAGAACATCAAAAGAATATGCTGATAAAGGCGAATATGAAAAAGCTATAGAAGCATATTTTAGAATACTTTGGACTGATCCTAATAATACAGAATATTGGGAGCATTTAAGTTATTTATATTTAAATGGCGGCAGATATAATGATGCAGTATATGCTATATCAGAATGTGTAAAATTGGATCCTAATAATCATAAATATCTTTATAAACTTGGCGGATTATATATATTAAATGAGAATTATAAAGAAGCAGAAAATCATTTATTAAATGCTATAAGATTAGATGTTAATAATTATAAATATTTTCAAAGGCTTGGAATAGTTTATTATTGTATTAATCAATATGACAATGCTTTAAGTTTAATTATTAAATCTATAGAATTACGAAATGATGATTATAATAATTTGCTTTTATTAGCTTATATTTATGATGCTAAGTGTGAATACGATGAAGCCATAAAATCTATATTAAAATATTTAGAGCATACAGAAAAAATAAATGAATGCTTCGGATATCAATATCTTTCTATACTATATATGAAAAATAAGCAGTATAATACGGCAATAGAAGCATTATCAAAAAACTTAGATTTGTATCCTAATGATGATTTTAATTATAACTTGCTTGCAAATGTTTATATATTAATAAATCAATATAAAGAAGCTATAGATTCAGCGTCAAAAGCAGTTGATTTAAATAAAAATAATTTTTGTAATTCTTATGTATTAGCTAATGCATTTTATAAAAATAAAGATTATGATAAATCTATAGAAATATTATTGAATACATTAAAATTATTAAAAGAAAATCATAAAGAAGAAAAATTAATAAATATTAAATCTAGAAAATTAAAAAATAGAATACTAGAATTGAACGATAGAACTATAGAAGAGCTTTGTAAAAATTTAGATTTAGATGAAAAAAATTATGATTATTATCATTTGTTAGGAAAATGTTATAATAAAATTGGAGAGTATAATAAATCAATATGTTTTTTCTTACTTGCTTATGAATTAGATAATGATAATATTTACAATCTTCATTGGATTGGATCTACATATAATCAAAATAAAAATTATAATGCATCAATAAATTTTCTATTGAAAAATATAGAATTAAGCAGCAATATTATAGATAGTTATTATTGGCTTGCTGATTCATATTATAATATAGGTAAATATGATAAAGTTATAAAGAATGCGTCAAAAATAGATAATTTAAAAATAGATGATGAAAACATAGAATACTTATCAATATTAGGAAAGTCTTATTACAAATCAGAAAAATATGAAAAATCTGATTCCATTTTATCGAAAGTGTTAGAAAAAGATGAAAACAATTTGGAGATTTTAACTTTATTAGGAAGATCATATAGTTCTGTAAATAATCATAAAAAAGCAATAGAAATGTTTGTTAAATATGATAGTTTAAATCCTAATGATACAGATAATTTAAAATCTTTATCAAAATCATATTATGATAGTGGAGAATATAATAGTGCTATAAATATTTTTTTGAAATTAACAGAATTACATCCAGATGAGGCAGAATATTGGTATTATTTAGGTAATTCATTGAAAAATATTAATCAAAATAAAGAAGCTAAAGAAGCATATAAAAAAGCTTTGAAAATAAATCCTTATAATCAAACATATAAAGAAGGCTTAAAAAGTGTAGGAGTAAATTTTTTAAAGTATGCATATATTTGGGTAGCAATTTTGTTTATTTTGGTTCTTATTGTATGCGGTATATTTTTATTCAAAGTAAAAGCTAATCTTGGTATGGCATTACCTTTATTTACAGTAATTTTTGTTCTAATGTTTAAGACAGTTTCATTATTAAAAAAATAGTAAGTGATATTTGTTATTAAAAAAACTTAAAAATAAACTCTTTAATCTCATATAAAGAAGTTTCATAAAGTATAAGATTAAATTTTTCATAAATATTTGAATTTAATATATTGAAAATATTTTTATTAAATTTTATTATTACCATCAAAAAAATATGTAGGATATATTGATGTCAAATAATAATAATAATAATAATAATAATAATAATAATAATAATAAATCTATTTTACTAGCTTCGACAGCGTATATAATATGGGGACTTCTTCCTCTTTATTGGAAATCTGTTCAAAATTTTGATTCGGCTTTTATTTTGGGAATCAGAGTTATAACTACTTTTATATTTACTTTAATAATTATAATATATAAAAAATCAAATCTATATAGAGGTATTAAGCCTTTAATATCTATAATAATAGCTGGAATTTTCTTAGGGCTTAATTGGTATTTATATATTTATACTGTTAATTCTGGTCATGTTCTTGAGGCAGGACTTGCTTATTATATAGCACCTATTTTAAGTATATTAGTAGGCATTATAGTTTTTAGAGAGAAAAAAACTCCATTGGAATATGCTGCAATTATTTTAATGTTTATAGGAATGATTTATCAAACTATCACATTAGGCAGACCTCCTATAATGGCATTTTTTATAGGTCTTACTTTTTCAATATATGGTTTATTTAAAAAACTTACAATATATTCAAGTTGGGAAAGTTTATTTTTAGAAACGGCTGCTATATTAATTCCATCAATAATTTTAAGTACAATATATTTTCCTAAAACTTCTCAGCCTATTCATTCTTGGGTATCATTGATGTTTGCAGGAGTTGCTACAGGAATACCTTTATATTTATATGCAAAAGCAGCTAAAGGACTTCAAGTTTCTACTCTTGGATTTTTACAATTTTTGCTTCCATTTTTTGCTACTTTGCTTGCAATTTTTGTTTATAAAGAAGAAGTTAATTTGAATAGAGCTATTACTTTGGCTATAATAATATTAGCCGCAGTTCTTTATGCTATTTCTATATTTAAAAATTCTTCTAATAAAAATAATTAAGTATTATTATAGATAATATAAAAAAGCCTTAAGTAATTTTTATTACCTAAGGCTTTTTATAACTATTTTATATATATTAATTATTTTTGTATTCTCTTTCTAAAATATCCGGATAAATCAACAGGAGTTTCCTCAAGCCAAGAAGACATAATACATTCATATCTTCCTTTGCTTTTACTCAATTTGTATATTTGATATTCAACTCTGTCATTTCTTCCATCAATAGTTTCTCTTGATTCTACTAACATTTCATATATTCCATCACCGTCTATATCTTCAAATATATTATCCATTTGTGTTACTACAGAGCTTTTCATAGAATTAATTTCTTTATAGAATGATATATCAGCAATGAATTTTATACTTGCACCATCTATTCTAAACATATACATATAAATATCTCTGTCTTTTCCATTTTCATTTATGATATAATATTTAATTATTCCAACTTCATTTTTTTTGTCATAAAAGTTTTCTAAATCTACTGCAGTATTTTTACCAAATTTATCAGTGCTGTATGAGAATTCTTCTTCACCGTTATTGTATATACAAATTTTATTTCCTTGTGTTGAAGATACCAAAGCAATAAATTCATTTCCTTCAAATGGAAGAACATCAGCTATAACTATAGAATTTACTTTGTAGCCTTTAGATTCTAAATTTTGTTTTAAATTTTCAGCTTGAGTATAATCATTATTATTTATATCATCACTTTTATAATATACAATATCTCCATTATTTGAAAGATTAAATAAACTTTCTACATCAATGGCATAAAGATTTATACTTAAAGCTAAAGAAGTTATAATTAATAATAATTTTTTCATAAGTTTTCAGTCCGTAATTTTTTATTTTTTAAGAAGTTTTTATATCAACAAATTCTATTTCAGAATTTACCTTACCGTCAGAGCTTTTATATTTTATAATTTTTGGAATAGTGTAATCTTCTATATTTTCGTAGGTTATGGAAACATCATATATTTTAGATTTTTTATTATAATATTCAGCTTTTTCTATTAACAAAGTTTCCTTATCTACTATATATGTAATTGTGTAATTGCTGTTCTCGCCTTTTGCTCTCAATGTTATTTCATATTTATCTTTGTTTTCTTCAGCAGTTTCATAAGTGAATTTTTTTGATAAAGATGCATAATCATCACTCTCACCAACAATAGTATAAATGCCTACAGTTTCTAATGCCCCATCAAAAACAGAAAACATATTTCTATAAAAACTATCAACATTTTCAAGTACTAGGGTAGGTTTGCCGCCTTGAGAAAAAGTGAATTTTAATTTTATATCTTCTTTTGTTTTTGAATAGCTTTTGGCAGGTATAGTATCAATTTGTCTTTGTACTATTTTACCGTTTATATAGGCTTCAATTTTTTTTGGATATATAGCAGAATATTTTTCTCTTATTTGTTCATATAAAGATTCAAAGTTACTTGAAACATCTTGAGAGTATGCTGTGATATATAATAAAATAAATATTAATATTATTTTTTTCATAACTATCCTTTTTCTTATTCTCGTAAAATTTTTTATTAGCAATAATAAAAAATAATATTATATTTTTTTTACAAATGTAATATTTTTCGTTTTTATTTAAATGATATATTTCATCTAATAATATAAGATAATTAAATTTTGTTGCTTTGTTTGTTACTATAAATTTATGAAAAATATAAAATGTTTTAGCAAAGCTGAAATCTTGACTTTAATCTTAAAGTTTGTTATACTTGCAGTATCAAAATAAAACAAATATAATTTATGGTAAGTATTTATGAGCGAAGAACAAAATGAACAATCGTCAGAAACAGGTATTTATTGTGCTAATTGCAGATATTGCGTCTTGTTTAGAAAATCTAGCGGTATAGACGGAAATCAATATTTGCTAAGAGTAAAATGCACACAAGAACAATGGCGTAAAAAACTTGGTGAAGAAAAGATGTACAAGTATTTTACAGTTGCCAGAAGAACAGTGGAAAAGTGTGATGACTATAAAGAAATGGGAGATTTAAGAAGTTTCCTAAAAGCTTTACGCAAAAGTTTGCCTGTACGTGATGAAGTATATACTATAAAAAAATAGTGGAATTTTTGGTGAAAAAAAGTTTTGTTTTTTTAGTTGTACTTTTATTTTTACTAATTTCATGTGCCTCTGCTGTTAAAGTATCTGTAGAGGAAGAAAGATACCCTAGGATAATAGCAGAGAAAGCGTATACTGAATTTGGTAATAAAAACTACAAAAAAGCTATAGCATATTATCAATACATAATAGATAATTTTGATAGAGAGAATTATGCTAAAGATGTAGCTTGGGCCTATTATGAAATAGGTTTTTGTTATTACTATCAAAATAAGTATAAAGAAGCTTTAAATTATTTCGATATAGTTGTAAATAATTTTACAGTTTTACCTCCTAGAATTCTGGCTCAGAAGGTTATGCAGGATATTTACGATAAAAAGCCTAAGTTAAAACCCGTAGAGATTATAGAAGAGGAAGTAGAAGTTATTGAAGAAAATATAGATTCATGATGAAAAAAGAACATAGCATAACTACTAGACTTGTATTAGACTTCTTAATAATGAGTATTGTAAGTATAACTATAATACTCGTATTATATGTTTTATACTCTAGGGGGGCAGGTAGAGATTATTCACTGTTTACTTATGTATTATTAAGTTTGATATTTTATAAAACTTATATGCCTTATATAATATCTTTATCTGTATATTTTGCTTTTTTCAAAGCTAAGTTCTTATATCAGGAAAGTGTATCTAAAGTTATAGCTGTTCCTATTGCTACTATTGTACTAATGGTAGTTTTTTATGCCGTATATGATTATTCTTTTGTAAATATTTTTATCTCTACAGTTAAAAATCATAATGCTGAAAGAGATATGCAAGTATACTATGAATATGGTCTTAAATTGAAAAATGAAGCTTATGAAAAGGCTAGAAATGAGTTTTTAAATGGCAATTTAGAAATGGCTTCATCTTTTGCAGAAGAAGCGTTATTCTATGATAAAAATGACGGTAATACTTTGCTTCTTATAAAAGGTATTCAGGAAGAAAAAAGAAAGAAACATATTAGGCTTCATAAAACAGAAGTTGATAATATTAATAATTTGATAAAACAAGGTACAAGAGCATTCAGTTTGTCAAATTATAATGAAGCATATAAATATTTCGATAAAGTTGTATCATTAGATAAATATAATCCATTAGCATTATATTATATAAATAGAATAAGCATAGCTAATAATGAAAAGCCTCTTTATCATAGTACTACTACAGAAGAGGCATCTACATACAGCAGATTATCAGAAATCATTACTCTTTATGAAACTGGAAGATTATGGGAAGCTTATGATGGAATTTCTAAATTGTATATGGAAGCTCCTACAGTTGCAGAAGTAAATAACTATTATTCTATTATAAAAGATGCTATTAGCAGATATGATTTCTTTATAAAAGAAGCTAGAGAAATTAGAGAAGCATATATTAATAATCCTGCTATATTACAATATTCTTCAGCATTGAATCATAATGGTATTAACTTAATGGTGGATAAAAATGTTTTATTATCATCAGCAAGCAGTGCTATTTTTAAAGATAGTTTTTATCTCTTCGATATTTCTTTAATTAAATTAGATGATGAATTGAAAATTATTTCATGCGAAGATTATATGTATGGAAAAATCGCTGATGTATTTAAAGGAACTAATAATAATAAAAATATAATTTTAAAAGGACACTTTGATACTGTAAATAAAAATTATACATTTGATGATACAAATAGTATAATTATTCCTATATCTATATCAGATAATACTATAGATGTTATAAAAAATTATGCAAGTTTAGAGTTAAAATATATAAATTTATCTGATTTATTTGTTTTGAGAAAAGAAATTACTAAATTTGGATATTCAGATAAAGATATAAATTTTGAATTAATAACAAAAAGTATAGAACCTATAACATTTTTATTGTTATTTGTTATAATAGCTTATTATTCATTTAGATTTAGAATGTCAACTTGTACAGATTATTTCCATATATATAATAGAGTTACTGGAGTAGTTGGTACATTGCTTTTAAGCTTAGTATTTAAAGTAATTGTAAGCTATATATCTATGCTTCTTGTTATGGTATCTCAAATTACTTTAAGTGTAATTATTATTATTGTTATAGCTTTGATATTGATATTAATAGTATTATTCCAAATGGCTAGAATTCCAAGAGATGTTAGATAATTTATACTCAAAAAAAGAAGTAATAGAATATTTAAAAGATAAATCTATATTTCCAAACAAAAATAGAGGTCAAAATTTTTTATGCGATAGAAATATAGCATATAATATAGCATCTACAGTTCCAGAAAATTATTCAAGAGGTGAATTTGCTTTAGAAATAGGCGGAGGACTTGGAGCTTTAAGTAATATGCTTGTTGATATATATAAAGAAAATTTGACTATAGTAGAATATGATAATGCTTTATATAATCATTTAATAGAGAAATTTCAAAATATTAATATAATTCATAAAGATATACTTACTGTTGATATTTCAAATTCAGAAAATAAATATGATGTTTATGGAAATATACCATATAATATAGCAAGCCCAATAATGGAGTGGCTTTTAGAAAAATCTTATGGTAAATGGAATTATGCAGTTTTTATGGTTCAAAGTGATTTTGCCAATAGATTAATAGCTAAAGAAAATACAGAAGATTATTCTTCTTTAACTTTATTTGCTAATTTCATGTCATCTATAAAATTGGAGTATAATGTTTCTAAAGATGTTTTTTATCCTATACCAAAAGTTACATCATCTATTATAAGTGTAGTACCTAAGGAAGTTAATGTTAATATGATAGAAATATTCAAATCTCTATCAAAAACTTTATTTCATAATAGAAGAAAAACAATAAAAAATAACTTTATTAATTCACCTTATTTAAATATAGATAAAAAATATGTTGATGAAATATTAAAGAAAGCTAATATAGACGGAAATATAAGAGGGGAAACTTTACATATAGATAAAGTTAAAGAATTAGCTTCTATATTAATTGAATATATTTAATTATTAGTGTTATTTTCTAAGATTCTTACAGAATTTATAATATTATTTATTTCTTTATCATCTTTTTTGCTATTGGCATTATACATACACATTATTTGAAGTATTGCATTATTATGAAGCATTAAAAATGATTTATGATATGTTTTATTTGGACCATAATAGAAACTTAGTAAAATTTGATAAGAGTTCTCATATCCCTCTACTGCACCTTCATTAACTACCTGAAATTCTTGTACAGCTTTGTTGTTTTTGAGTCCATTTACTATAGTGTTTCTTGCATTTTCTAAACTTACTCTTCCGCTATAAGCTATTTTATGCTTTGTATATACAACTGTATATATAGCTGTTTTTCTTTCAACTCCATAAGATTCGTTGAATTCCACAGAATTATCAACAGAAACAGTTTGATCTAGGAAACCTTTTTGAAAATCTTTTGGTATATCTACAGCTATATCATTAAATGTTATGGTTACATTTTGAGGTTTGCATGCATATATAGGCAATATTAATATGCTGATTATAAAAATAATAATTACATTTCTCATCATATAATTATTATATACTATTAATATATTTTTTAAAGTGTAAAATTTATTATATTATTATTTTTTTATAAAAATTAAAAAATTATTTTTACATTACTCTATAATTTTTTATATTTATATTATAAAATTTTATGATTAATAAGTGTAAATTTGAATAAAGGAAGTATTAATGAGAAAAACTAAAATAATAGCGACTTTAGGCCCTAGATGGTCTAATGAAGATATGGTAAAAAAGATTATAGAAAATGGTGCTGATGTATGCAGATTGAACTTTTCTTTTGGTACTTATGATGAACATTTGGAAAGAATCAATATAATAAGAAAAGTTTCAAATGATTTAAAAAAGCCTGTGGCTATACTTGCAGATTTACAAGGTCCTAAAATAAGAATAGGAAAATTAAAAGAACCTATTACAGTAAAAGAAGGGGATATAGTAAAATTAAGCGGCTATAAAGAAACAAATGATGAAAGTATCATTCCTACAACTCATAGTAATATAGCTCATGATGTAAAAAATGGTTCTATGCTTTTAATAGCAGACGGAACAATACAATTAATAGTAGAATCTAGTGATGAAGCTTCAAAACTTGTTGTATGTAAAGTTATAACAGGTGGAACTATATTAAGCAGTAAAGGTATTAATTTACCAGGAGCACATGTTACAACAGAGGTTTTAACAGAAAAAGATGTTAATGATGCTCTATTTGCTGCAAAAAATGGTGTTAATTATTTAGGAATGAGCTTTGTAAGAAGAGATGAAGATGTAATCAGACTTAGAAAGATTTTAGATGATAATAATTTACAGCATGTTGGAATAGTATCTAAAATAGAAAATACTGAATCTTTAGAAAATTTAGAGAATATAATAAAGCATTCTGATGGTGTTATGGTAGCTAGAGGAGATTTAGGTGTTGAAATACCTTTTGGAGAAGTACCAGTTTGGCAAAAGAAAATATTAAAAATGGCTAATAATATGGGTAAAATTACAATAATAGCCACTCAAATGCTTGAAAGTATGACAAAAAGCCCTGTTCCTTCAAGAGCTGAAGCAAGCGATGTCGCTAATGCTGTTTTAGATGGTACCGATGTTGTTATGATGTCTGCAGAAACTGCTTCTGGTGATTATCCGGTAGAATCAGTAAAAGCTATGGTTTCTATAGTTGAAGCTGCTGAAAGGTCTATTGTAAAAACATCTCATGAAAATATGACATATTTAGACAGAGGCCTTAATGATGCTTTGGCAGATAGTGCATCTTATTTATCATATAGTTTGCCTAATAAAGTAATAATAGCTCTTTCAAGGTCTGGAAGAACAGTTAAAAATTTATCTAAGAAAAGACCAAAAACTCCTATTGTATTTATGTCAGCTGATAGTAATTTATGTAATAGTCTTGCTATATGTCATAATGTTTATACTATAAATATGCCTGAAGATTTGAATTTCAGTGCAGGTATTAGTCATAGCGGTCAAATTGATATACTTGAAGATACTTTAGTTAAACATAATTTGGCTTCACATGGAGATACAGCTATACTTGTCAGCGGCAGTAAATGGCAGGGAAGATGGCAGGAAAATAGTGTTCGTATAGTTACAATACACTAATATCAATATTATGAAATTTTAAGGATCACTATATTTAGTGGTCCTTTTTTTATAATAAATTTAAATATTTTTATTATTACTGCTTGAAGTAATATTTTTATGATGTATAATATTTGAATTAAAATAATTGTATGGAGTTGCTATTATGCATAATGAAAAGAGGGAAAGATTATCAAACAGGCTCGGTTTTTTATTAGTATCAGCAGGATGTGCTATAGGGCTTGGAAATATATGGCGATTCCCTTACATAACAGGTAAATATGGCGGAGCTGCCTTTGTACTTATTTATTTAATATGTTTAGCAGTTGTAGGTCTTCCAATACTAATAATGGAGTTCAGTATAGGACGTGCTGGTCAAAGAGATATTGCAGGTTCTTATAAAGTATTAGAAAAAGAAGGTTCAAAATGGCATCTAATAGGATATGTACAAATGCTTGGCTGTCTTATACTGATGATGTTTTATACCAGTGTTACAGGCTGGACTATTACTTATGCTTATTATATGGCTACTGGTGCTACATTAGGATTAAGTCCAGATGGAGTTGCACAATTTTTTGGAAATATGCTTTCTAATCCTAAAGTAATGGTTATAAGTTTATTTATAGCTGTATTTTTAGGAACATTGATATGTTTTAAAGGTCTTCAGGGCGGAGTTGAAAAATCTTCTAAATTTATGATGTCATCATTATTTGTTATAGTTATAGTTCTTATAATAAGGTCTGTAACTTTAGATGGTGCTATAGAGGGCATAAAATTCTATTTACTTCCGGATTTATCAAAGATGTTCGATGGAGGTGTAGATAATTTTTTTGAAGTTATATACGCAGCAGTTGGTCAGGCATTTTTTACATTGGGTATTGGTATAGGAAGCATGACTATATTTGGAAGTTATATAGGAAAAGAGAAATCTATTACCAATGAATCCATAATAATAGTAATATTGGATACTTTAATAGCATTTCTTTCAGGTCTTGTAATATTTCCTGCATGTTTTGCTTTTGGAGTAAATCCTGGAGAAGGTGCAGGACTTGCATTCGTTACATTGCCTAATATATTTAATTCTATGCCTTTACCTAGATTATGGGGAACATTGTTCTTTATTTTCTTATCAATGGCTGCTTTAACTACTGTTGTTACTGTATTTGAAAATTTGATAGCATTTACAATGTCAGAATTTAATATGAAGCGTAATAAAGCATCTATAATAGTTGGTATAGTTGTATTTATATGCTCTTTAAGTACTGCTTTAGGTTTTAATGTTTTATCATTTATTCAGCCTATGGGGGCAAATACAAGCTTCTTAGATTTATTTGATTTTATAGTTAGTTATAATTTAGTTGAGCTTGGAGGAATATATATAATAATATTCTGTGTATCTAAATATGGTTGGGGCTGGAATAATTTCTTACAAGAAGTTGATTCTGGTACTGGAATAAAGTTTCCAAATTCTTCAAGATTTTATGTAACTTATGTTCTTCCAATAATATTATTTGCTATGTTTATTATTAATTATATATATAAATTCTTTATTAATTAAAAATATTATATTAAATATTATAGCCAAGTATATTTTATGCTTGGCTTTATTTATAAAAAATATTATTATTTTAAATATAAATTATTTTTTGAGGTTTTTTATGACTGGTATTTATTTCAGCGGTACAGGCAATAGCAAATATTGTTTGGAATATTTTTTAGAGTGCTATACTGATAATTATAAAATATTTTCTGTAGAAGAATTAAATAATAATAAAGAATTAATTAATGAAATTTCTAATGATGAAAATATATTTATTTCTTATCCTATTTATTTTAGTTCAGTACCTAGAATATTAATGGAGTTTGTGAATAGTAACG
The DNA here is from genome assembly GCF_036997785.1 of Brachyspira pulli. NCBI lineage: Bacteria > Pseudomonadati > Spirochaetota > Spirochaetia > Brachyspirales > Brachyspiraceae > Brachyspira > Brachyspira pulli. Next base: position 19,322 of record NZ_JAWLQI010000023.1, on the reverse strand, counting down.
GAAGTATTTTTAATAATAAAAAAGTATTTATAATAGCTACTATGTATATGTTTAGCGGTGATGGTGCTGGAGTATTGGCGAGAATATTAAAAAAATATAAAGCTGATATAATTGGAGCAGTTCATTTAAAAATGCCTGACTCTATAAGCGATGGAAAATTTACATGCAAAACTGTAGAAAATAATACTAATATAATAAGAAAAACAAAATTAAAAATAGAGGAAACAGCAAAATTATTAAAAGATGGAAAATATCCAAAAGACGGACTTAGTTTTGTAAGTTTTATGCTTGGATATTTATCTCAAAGAGCTTGGTTTGGTAATAGAGATTTTAGTAATAAATTAAAAATAGATGTAAATAAATGTATAGGATGCGGAAAATGTGTTAAATTATGTCCTATGAAGAATTTAAATTTGAATGAAAATAAAAAGGCTTGCAGTAATCATAATTGTACTTTGTGTTATAGATGTGTAAATGAATGTCCGGTTCAGGCTATTACATTATTTGGTAAAAAAGTTTTTTCACAATATAGCATTAAGGACTGTTTAAATTTACTGAAATAGTTTGATATTTATTTATAAATTTTAGGAGCTGATAATTAAATGACAGATGAGGAAATATATCAAAAAGTAGAAAAAAGATTTTATTCTCAAGATTTTTTGTCTTTCGTTGGAATGAAACTTGAACATGTTGAAAGAGGCAAGGTTATAATATCATGCGAAAATAAAAAAGAGTTTTCTCAGTATTTAGGTTATATGCATGGCGGAATGGTTACTGCTTTGGCTGATACTGCAGGAGGTAATGCTGCTTCTACCGTTCTTGAAAAAGGAAAAGGAGTAGTAACTTCCGAATTGAAAATACATTTTTTAAAGCCTGTTGTTTGTAAAAAAGTAATAGCAGTAGGCGAGGTTATTAATGAAGGAAAAAATCTAATTATAGTAGAATCAGTAGTGAAAGATGAAGAAGATAATATGCTTTCAAAGATGATAGCAACTATGTTTGTAATTGATACTTCTTTAAAATAATATTTTTATATTTGAAATATGAAAATTATTAATATTTTATTTTATGAAATTTAATATATTTTAAAATATAATAATTTTTAATAATAAATAATTTTTATGGAGTTTTTAATATGATTATAGGTTTTATTGGTGCTGGTGCTATGGGCGGAGCTTTAATAGAAGGATTTATTAAATCTGGAATAGAGTATACAAATATCATAGCAAGCGTAAAAACTATGGAAAAAAAAGATTATCTTGAAAAGAATTTAGGAATAAAAGTTTATACTGATAATAGAAAAGTAGCTTCTGAGGCTGATGTATTATTTATAGCAGTTAAGCCATATATGGTTAGAGCTGTAGCTGCTGAAATATCATCAGCTATTAAAGTTGGTGCCACAATAATAAGTGTTGCTGCTTCTATATCTAAAAAAGATTTGGCTATGTATTTTAATGGAAGCAGAATAGTAAGAATAATGCCTAATACACCTGTAAAAACTTGTAATGGTTTTATATCCGTTGTAGAAACAGAAAATAAAGTTGTGGAAAATGGTGTTGTAGAGCTATTAAAACGTGTTGGAATGGTTAAGGTGATCAAAGAAGAACAAATACATGCTTATAATGCTATGGCTGGCTGTTCTCCTGCATTTATGTATATATTAATAGAGGCTATGAGCGATGCAGGTGTAGTTATGGGTATAGACAGAAAAACTTCTATAGAAATGGCTGCCCAAGTATTTAAAGGTACAGGAGCAATGGTTTTAGAGTCTGGAAAGCACCCAGCACAATTAAAAGACGGAGTATGTACACCTGGAGGACTTACTATTAAAGGTGTTGAAGTATTAGAGGAAAAAGGACTTAGAAGCGGACTTATAGAAAGTGTTATTGCTAGTTATAATAAGTCAATAGAAAGTGAAAAAAAGTAAAAATTGTACTATAATATATATACAATAAATAATTTTTTGTATGAAATAAACAAAATTATGATAATCAAATTAAAAAATTCTATTTGACTTTTTTAATTCAATTATTATAATATGAATATAAGATATATGGAGTAAAATATGCCTAAGAAAACAATTTTAGTTTTAGACGATGAAAAGAGCATTAGAACTCTCTTTGAAGAAGAGTTTAAAGATGAGGGATATGATGTAGTATCCACTGATAGTGGAGAAGAAGCCTTAGAAATGCTTGATAAAGGTACTCCTCATATTGATTTGATAACTTTGGATATAAAAATGCCAAAAATGGACGGATTAGACTTTTTAGCCAAAGTTAGAGAGAAACATAGAGAGTTACCAATTATAATATGTACAGCTTATAACAATTATAGACATGAGTTCTCTGTTTGGAATGCTGATGGTTATATATTAAAATCTGGTAATCTTACAGAGATTAAGGACAAGATAAAGAGACTTATAGGTTAAATATTTTTTATGCCACATATTCGTAAAGACCCTGTAACAAAGCAGTCTGTTATTATTTCATCGGAAAGGACAGGAAGACCTAGTGATTATGTTAATATGAATGAAAAGCATGTTGCTAATTCTGAACTAAGTTGTCCTTTTTGCCGCGGCCATGAGATGAAAACACCTGATCCTGTTTATACAGTTTATGCTGAACAGGAGGAAATTTGGCAGGTCAGAATAGTGCCTAATAAGTATCCTATAATATCTGAAACTCGTGAAAATGAATTGCCTATGACAAATAAACTTTTTTGTGCAAGCAGTTCTAAAGGGTTTCATGATGTTATTATAGAACACCCTAATCATCATTTTAATTTTTATCATGCTCAGACAGAGGATTTTTTCTATATATTTAAAGCGGTAATGATGAGGCTTAAAGATTTATCTAAAAATAAAGATATGTTATACAGCCTTCATTTTAAAAATTTCGGCCCTGAAGCTGGTGCCAGTCTTTCTCATTCTCACTCACAAATTATTACTACTCCTTTCATTCCTATACAAATGCTCGATGAAATTAATGGAGCTTTAGAATATTATAATGAAAATCAAAGATGTGTTTATTGCGATATAATAAAAGAAGAAAAAATAATTGATAAAAGAGTTATATGTGAAAATGACAGTTTTATAGCCATTTCGCCTTTTGCTTCAAGGTCGCCTTATCAAATATATGTAATTCCTAAAAAACATTCCAACAGTATAACTTATGCATCTAGTCCTCAAATATTAGACTTTGCTAGTTTATTAAAGAATATATTTGATAGATTATATAAACTTCTTGGTGAAGTAAGTTTTAATTATGTGCTTCATACACTTTTACCAGTACTTGAAAATAAATATGATCATTCAAGTCATTGGTTTCTAGATATAATGCCAAAAATGAGTAAATTGGCAGGTTATGAATTAGGAAGCGGAGTATTTATTAATTCAATTACACCTGAAGATGCTACCGAACACCTTAAATCTGTATTATAATATTACTATATAATCTCTAGTAATAACAGCATCGTAATTTTTATATCCCAATATTTTTAATATATCATCAGAATGATGGCCTATTATTTTTTCTACATCATCAGAGTTATAATTGATTATACCTCTTGCAAATTCATTTCCGCTTTCATCTACAATGCTTACTATATCGCCTTTTTTGAATGTATTAACTACTTTTATTACACCTATAGGAAGCAAACTTGATTCTTTTTCTAAAACTGACTTTTTAGCTCCGGCATTTACTATTAATTTACCTATTATAGTAGTAGCATAAGCAATCCATCTTTTTTTAGTAGAAAGTTCGCTTGTTTCTTCAACAGGGTAGAATATTGTTTTGTCTTTAGTTTCAAATATATCATTAAGAACATTAGGTCTTTTTCCATTTGCTATAAATAATGCACATCCGGATCTTGTAACTATTTTAGCAGCCTGAAGTTTTGTTTTCATTCCGCCTCGTCCGCCTTTAGAAGCATCAAGACCTAAACTTTCTATTTCCTTTGTTACTTCAAATACTTCATGTATGAATTTAGCATTAGGATTAGTTTTAGGGTTATCATCATAAAGACCATTTATATCAGAAAGTATTATAAGTAAATTAGCATCTAATTCGCTTGCTACTAAAGCAGATAATTTATCGTTATCAGAAAAACTTATTTGTGTAACATCATATAATTGTTTAAGCTCATCACTAGATACTGTATCATTTTCATTTATTATAGGTACAACTTTGTATTTTAAAAGCATACTTAATGTAGAATTAAGATTTAAATATCTTCTTCTATTAGAAAAATCTTCTTCAGTTAATAGAATTTGAGCTGTTACTATATCGAATTTTGAAAATCCGTCTTCATATATAGACATAAGCTGAGATTGTCCTATAGCAGCACAAGCCTGTTTTAGAGCAACTTCATCTAAATCTTTTACATTAATTTTTTTTGCTCCAAGTCCGACAGCACCGGAAGTTACTATTAAAACTTCTTTTCCCATTCTATGGAATTTTGCTATTGCTTCTATAAAAGAATATATTCTAGCTAATGAAATATATCCTTCATCATTTCTTAAAACATTTGTACCAAATTTGAATACTATTCTATTTATATTGTTTAAATCTATCTTTTTCATGCGAAGTATTATAAATTAAAAATTAAAAAAATAAAGTTATAATTTACTATTTATTTAAAATTATTTCTTTCCCCAAGTACCGCCGAATTTAAAGCTTAATCCCAAATAAAAATCATTATCAACTGTATAATGACCGCCATTTTTAGATTCATAAGATATAACACCAAGTTGATATCTATCCTCTAATTCATAATATTGATAATTATTTTTATATACAGGGTCATAAGTAAATGTATCAGATAACATTATTTTAAAATCGTCTGTTATGTTTAGAGTTATTCTTAAAAATGCCCTAAATTTAGGCTGAAAAATATCTTCTAAATTAGAATATATGTTATTATCATGTATCCCTACATGAGCTGTTATATCAAATTTCCATAATCTTCTAGCTTCAAAGAATAAGAAACCGCTCATAGCATAATAAGGTTTATTTCCATTAAATGTTTGAATAGAAAAATCTGTATAATAACCATCATTAAAATGAGGCTTATTTGTATTATCTTGACCTGGAAAATATTCATTATATATTCTTATACCATGTCTAAACCAAAAACCTTCTACACCTACAGTAAATCTTCCATTTTTTCCATTTCTAAAATAGAAATATGCATTAATGCTATCTCCCCATTCTTTTATTGGCTGAGAACCTATTTCTGTAACTACTCCAGCAACACCTGTATTTATATAATCATTACTGTAAGATATTTTAGCCATTAATCCTTTAGATGAATTGGCATCAAGCCCCATTTCCCCATTAACTAAGCCTACACCGATAAATACGCCATAAAAAGAAGATTCTATCATAAGACCTGTGTCATATCTAGGTATTAATTGAGTATCATAACCTATGGGCATATCCCTTGGGCCAGATAATACAGTTGCTTTATTAGTGCTTACAGTATGTACATAAAATAAGGTTGGAAAATATGATGTCATAGGTATATTTTTTGTATATGGCTCTAATACTCCAGCTCTTATTCCTATATATTTAAAATTTACAAATATATTCATTTTAGAAAAATCAAATACAGGAGGAGACATGTTTTTATAGAATCTAGCTTTATGTGATAATGGTTCATAAAATCTTGCATTAGCAGCAGCCTCTATAGAAGCATATTTATATTCTTTTATATAATGCAAATCACCATATAAAAGTACTCCTAGGGTATCTTCATTACCAGTTTGTTCTATTAAATCGCTCATTCTTCCATAAGCTATCATTTCTAAAGATGCTGATAATTGTCCGTATCTTTTTGTGTTATTGGTATTTGTGGTTTGTGTATACGCCTTATTATTTAAATAAGGTAACATAATACAAATAATGACGAAATAAAATATTATGTTTGAGGTTAATATATTATATGAGTTAGTTGTGTCTTGTGTCTTGTGTCTTGTGTCTTGTGTCTTGTGTCTTGTGTCTTGTGTCATAATACATGCTCCTTATCATATAATATTAATTGATATAAGTCAATATATCAAGTAATATTATATAAAATTATTATATTGCTTATTGTATATTTTAAATTTTTATACTATAATTCTTACTATTATAATATTATATTATGAGGATATATTATTTATGAAAAAGGTATATATAATTATTAGTTTATTTTTATTAACTTTTGCCTTATATTCACAGGAAGCTGAAAATCAAGATATTACTAACGGTACTAATAACATATTTTTCTCATCTATAGAAAATGGTGATATAAAAAAGATTAGAGAATTATTATCTCAAGGAACAAATGTTAATAGCGTTAATGAAGAAGGTTGGTCTGCTTTGCATATAGCAGTTAAAGCTAATAAACCAGCTGTAGTTAAAGAATTATTATCTCATAAAAAAATAGATATGAATCCAGTTTTGCCTGTAGATACTATATTTATAGAAGGTGATAGTAAATGGTATGCAGACGGACAAACACCTCTTTTACTTGCTTCTTATTATGGATATTATGATATAGTAACTATACTTTTAAGTTATGGTGCTGATGTATTAGCTAAAGATACTATAGATGATGCTATGGCTATACATATTGCTGCAGCAAGAGGATATGCTAATGTTGTAAGTGCTATATTAGATTCTAGTGCGGCAAGAAATTCTGGTGTTGACATTGCAAATATTGGTGATAATACAGGAACTACACCTTTAATGTGGGCAGCTATGAATAATCAGGTACCAGTAATATCTGTACTTCTTAGATATAAAGCAGATGTTAATTTACAAGATGATGATGGCTGGACTCCATTACATTTTGCTGCAGCTTCAGATAGTTACAGAGCAGTTGAAATACTTTTGAAAAATGGTGCTGATGCTAACATTGCTGATATAGAAGGTAAAAAGCCTATTGATGTTACTACTGATACAGATATAGAAGCATTATTAAATAAATATACTAAAACAGCTGATGTGGCTGAAACAACAGAAATTACTGAAACAGCTGATGCAGCTGAAACAACAGAAATTACTGAAGCAGAATAAACTTCTAATTAATAATTATGGAATCAAAGAAATTACAAAGATTTAGTGAATATAGCATGTCTACATATTTGCTTTGTCCTAGGAAGTATAGATATACATATATAGAAAAACCTTTCAAAAAGCAAAAGAGAAGTGTTAATGTTTACTTTATCTTTGGTAATGCTATCCATTTAGCATGTAAAGAATTCTATGAACAAAGGGCTGAAGAACGCACATTGGATAATTTGCATAATATATTTAGAAATGTGTGGAAAAGAAGCGGCATAAGAGCCTTTTTTAATAGTAGAGAAGAAGAAAAGGAATTAGGAGAAAGAGGTCTTTATATGCTTTCTAATTTCTTTAATTCATTTGGTCAGAAAGTTCCATATAGAATGGAAAGCTATATGGAAAATAGGGTCAGAGATTATATTTTATTTGGAAGAATAGACAGAATAGATTTATCTGCTGATGGTACTTTACAAATAGTAGACTATAAAACCACAAAATATTATGATGTTGGTGAAGATAATGATGAAAGAGACAGAAAAACTATACAGCTTAAATTGTATGCTTGTATATTAGATGGTCTTAAATGTAAAGTTACCAGCGGTTCTTATTATCATTTTGAAGATGATAAATTTGATACTATAGAATTTACTCCTGAATCTATTAATTATTTAAGAGAATGGTTTGATGAAATTGTTGATGATATAAGATATGACAGAGCTTTTGAAAAAAAAGTAGGAAGGCATTGTGAGTTTTGTGATTTTTTCAAACTTTGTCAGGGTAAAGAAGATGATGTTGATAATTTAGTTTTGCCTTCTGATGAGCTTTTTATGGCTAATATAGAAAATTCTGATAATAATTAATTTTGTATTTTAAACACTTTATTTTTAAAATTGACAATTATAAATATTTTTAGTATTATTATTTTATATTATCAAGATATAGGTATTTTTTATGAGTAATCATAATAAAAAAGAAGATTCAAAAGAAAACATAATAAAGAGAAAGAAAGACAAATTTAAAATAAGATATTTAACAATAGAAGATTTAGATGATTTTAATAATTTATTAAGATATGCATTTCAAGTAAGTAATAATGAACTTATAAATTTAGGTTATGAAATAGATGAAATAAAACAATCTAAATCTGCTGTTTTAAGCAAGGCCAAAGTATTAGGCTGGTTTGACGGTGAAAAACTTGCTTCTCAAATTGCTGTTTATCCTATGAAAATGAATATTCATGGTGTTATATATAAAATGGCTGGAGTTACAGGAGTTGCCACATATCCCGAATATTCTAATTTGGGACTTATGAATGATTTGATGATAAAAAGCATTGAGAACATGAAAAAAGAAGGACAAACCATATCTGTATTGTACCCATATTCTATTCCATTTTATAGAAGGAAAGGTTGGGAAATTATTTCTGACAAAATGAGTTTTACTATTAAAGATACTCAATTACCAAAAACTATGACAAGTAAGGGAAGGGTAGAACGTGTTGCTACTGATAGTGAGGATTTGAAAGGACTTTATGATAAATTTTCACATATTAGGCATGGTGCTTTGATTAGAGGTGATTTGGAATGGGAAGAATATTGGAGATGGGACGTTGATGATACTATAGTTGCTATATATTATGATGAAAAAGAAGAGGCTAAAGGCTTTTTAGTATATGTTATAGAAAATGATGTTTTTCATGTTAAGGAAATGGTATATTTGAATTTTGAGGCAAGATTGGGACTTTGGAATTATATATCAGCACATTTTTCTATGGTAGATAAAGTTCAAGGTTATAATTATACTAATGAACCTGTAGCTTTTTTGCTTGAGGATAGTGAGATAAAAGAAACTATAAGACCATATATAATGGCTAGAATTACAGATGTTAAAGGATTCATTGCCAATTATCCTTTTTTAAGAAAACCAAAAAATAAAAAAATCAATTTGATAATAAAAGATAATATGGCAAAATGGAATAATGGAAGTTTTCTGATTTATTGGGACGAAAATAGAGAGGTCGTATGTAAGAGATTGAATAAAGAATATAAAAGAAATGGTAAAGATAGATTTATTGTAAAAATGGATATTCAAACACTTACAACTATGCTTATGAGTTATAAAACACCTTCTTATTTGTACAAAATTGGAAGAATAGAATCAAGTACTAAAGGTATAAATTTATTGGAGTCAATCATACCAAAAGAACAGGCTTATTTCTCAGATTATTTTTAATTTGTTAATTATTTTTTATTTTGACAAACTTTATATTTTCAGTATAATATATTTATGAGAGAGAAATTAAGTAATGTAAAAACTTTTAATCCTTTAAATGATTATTTTATACGTTACCTTTTTACTGATAAGGGAAGCAGCGAATCTATACTTTTGGATTTTATCAATTCTATAATGCTTAATGCCAATATGAAGACTTTTCGTTCTGTGGAAATACTTACTCCATTTAATTTGAAAAAGAATAGAAATTTGAAAGAGACCATAGTTGATATAAAGTGTATTACACAAAACGGAGCAGTCGTTATTATAGAAATTCAGCTTCAAGGCAATTCAAGATTTCCAGAACGTATACTTTATTATTGGGCAGCTAATTACAGTAAGCTATTAAAGCATGGTGAAAGATATGATGATTAATAAGTATTAAAATGTTAGATTTCAATTTAGATAATACTTATAGTATAATTAGTAATAAAATAAATTTATGGTGTAATGAAATGTATTCAGCCGCACCTATAGAAGACTATCCATAATATTTTGAAATACGGTGCGGTTTGGTGCTACAGCTCGTAGGGAGGTTATTATGTCTGAAATAGTAAAAGAAAAACCTATAATGGAAGAAGTACAAAAAAATATAATAATTTTGTGAAAAGTAAATTGATGATGATGGAATATGAGAAGAAAGAAGCATATTTATATGGTAATCAAATAATGCTTGATGAAGAAAGAAGATTAGGAAAAGAAGAAGGTATAAAACAGGGCATAGAACAGGGTATAGAGAAGGGCATAGAACAAGGTGAAAAAAATAAGGCAATAAATATAGCAAAAAGTCTTAAGAAATCAGGACTCGATAATAAATTTATAAGTGATAATACAGGTTTAAGTTTAGAGGAAGTAGAAAAACTTTGAAGGTTTATATTTATTCTAATTTTAGATTTTTTAATTATTAATAGTTATTTATTTAAATAAAAAATTAATTTGTGTTTGTTTTATGGAAGTTAAAATAATTGATACTGCTTATGGCGGATATGGAATTGCTAAAGATAATGACGGTAAAGTAATATTTGTGCCTCATTGTGTGGAAAATGATATATTAGATATTGATATAATAAAAGAAACTAAAAAATTTTCTTATGGATCTATAAATAAGATAATAGAACCGTCAGAATATAGAATTAATCCAAAATGTAAATATGCTGGTATTTGCGGAGGCTGTGTATTTAATCATATTGATTATAAAAAACAGTTGGATATAAAGAAAAATATAGTTTTGAATGCTGTTAGAAATATTGAATATAATAATGACATAAAAATTATTTATAATAATAATTACAATTACAGACTTAGAGTTAATATGGTTTCTGTTAATGGAAAAGTTGGATTTTATAAATTTAAAACTAATGATTTTGTCAATATAGATGAATGTGTTATATTAAAAGAAAGCTTATTTGAAAGAATTAAAAATTTTATATCAGAAAATAATATAACAGGCAGTATCTATGCTTTAGAAAATAATAATAATGAAGCTATTGCTTTTCTTGAAGTTAATAAAAAAACTAATTTAAAATGTTTTAATAAATATTTCAATGGAATTAGTGTTAAGCATAATAAAACAATAAAAAGTTATGGTGATGATACTATTGTTTATAAAACTAAATATGGTGATGTAGGTATTGGGCATAAAACTTTTTTTCAAAGTAATTTATATTTATTAGATGATTTTCAAAAAGAAGTTGTAAAATATTTAAATGATAATGACAGAATAATAGTTGAGCTTTATGCGGGAAGCGGATTTTTTACTTCAGCTTTACTCAATGTTTTAAATAATTTTAATAATGATTATAAATTGATTTCATCAGAGATAAGTAAAGATTCAGCAGCTGTTGCTTCAAAGTATGGAATAAATATTATAAATGAAGATGCCGCATTAACTTTAAAAAATATTAATCATGATATAGATGTTTTAGTAGTAGACCCGCCTAGAGAAGGTTTAAATAAAAACGTTGTAGAAAATATAATTAGAATTAAGCCTAAAAAAATTATATACGTTTCATGCGATCCTATGACTTTTTCACGTGATATAAATTTAATTAAAGATTATTATAAATTATCAGATTTAAATATTATAGATATGTTTGCGGACACTTATCATATAGAAGTTATTTCATTATTGGAAAAAAAATCTTAATTATTTTATTTTTTTTAAAATTTGTATTATATGATGTAATCGATTACTATATTTTTTGTTAAAAAGTCATATAAATTCAATATTTTTTATTTAATACTATTGAAAACTTTAGAATTATTTATATTATTTATCAAAGAATTTATTTCTATATTTAGGAGATATAAAAAATGATCAGCATTATTGAAAATGATAAAAAAAGAAAATTATTCTTTTTAAACACTATTTCTACATCTTTGGTTGTAATGGTTCATGAAGACAATTATGTATTTTTACCATATTGGGGAAGCAGAATAGAAGCAATTGATATAGATTATATTATTGACGGTATTACTGAAGCTAATTATATGGCTGATACAGATAATAGAAAAAAATTCCAATTAGAAGTTATACCTCAAATATATCCTTCTTATGGTTATACAGATTTAAAAGAACCTGCTTTTCATTTCGTTCATAAAGACGGTTCAAGGATTACAGACTTACGTTATAAATCACATAATATATATAAAAATAAGAAAAAATTAGAAGGACTTCCTACAGTGTTATCAGATGATGACAGTGAAGTATTGGAATTAGTTTTGTTTGATGATTTGAAACAAGTGGAAGTTATAATTACTTTGGCAGTATTTGAAAAACATAATGCTATAACTAAATCAGTAAAAGTTATAAATAAAAATTCTGCAGATTCTTTGTATATAGAAAAAATAGCTTCAGCAAATATGGATATTCAAGATTCTAATTTTGAGTTTTTACATTTAGCAGGTGCTTGGGGCAGAGAATGTCATATTAAAAGAAGAAGATTAGAGCAGGGAATGCAGTCTATAGGAAGTGCAAGAGGAGCTTCAGGACATGGACAAAATCCTTTTGCAGCTTTAATATCTCCAAATACTGATGAAAATAACGGCGAAGTATATGCTATGAATTTTGTTTACAGCGGAAATTTTACTGCAAGTGCTGAAGTAGATATGCATTTGAATACTAGATTTCAAATGGGGATAAATAGTTTTGATTTCGGTTGGACATTAATGCCTAATGAAGAATTCCGAACTCCTGAAGTAGTATTAGTGTATTCTAATAAAGGTTTAGGAGAGATGTCAAGAACATTCCATAAACTTTATCAAGATTGTTTAATGTCAAGAAAATATGCTTATAAAGAACGTCCTATTTTAATTAATAGTTGGGAATCTAATTATTTTGATTTTAATAAGGAAAGTTTATTGAAACTAGCAGAAGAAGGAAATAAAATAGGTGCTGAATTATTTGTATTAGATGACGGCTGGTTTGGAAAAAGAGACGATGATAAAAGTTCTCTTGGTGATTGGACTCCTAATGAAAAAAAACTTGGAGGAAGTTTATCAAATTTAATAGATGAAGTAAATAAAAAAGGAATAAGTTTTGGATTATGGGTTGAACCAGAAATGGTATCTCCTGATAGTGATTTATTCCGTAAGCACCCAGAATGGGCTATTCAAGTAAAAGACAGAAAAATAGAAACTTCAAGACATCAATATGTTTTAGATTTGAGCAATCCTGAAGTATGCGAATATATAGTTAATTTTATGACAGAACTTTTATCTAAAAACAATATTTCTTATATTAAATGGGATATGAATAGAAATATTACTAATATGGGTTCTTCTTATTTAAGCCCTGAAAGACAGAAAGAACAGGCTCATAGATATATGTTGGGACTTTATAGCGTATTGGAAAAGATAGTTAATGCATTTCCTAATGTATTGTTTGAAAGCTGTGCAGGCGGCGGCGGAAGATGTGATGCTGGTATGCTTTATTATATGCCTCAAGTTTGGACAAGTGATGATACTGATGCTATAGAAAGACTTGCTATACAATATGGTGCTTCTTTGATTTATCCTTCAATATCTTTAGCTTGTCATATTTCAGATATACCTAATCATCAAACTCATAGAAAAGAAAGAATAGAAACAAGAGCTAATGTTGCGTCTTGGGGTAATTTAGGATTAGAGCTTAATTTAAATAAGATCAGTGAAGAAGATAAAAAAGTTATATCCGAAAAATTAGAATTGTATAAATCTATAAGAAGTACAGTTCAATTTGGAAGTCTTTACCGTTTAAAAGGTTTAGATGCAGGTAATGAATATGCTTGGCTTTATAAAAGTATTGATGAAAAAACAATAGTTGTTACTTATGTACAAATAAATGTAAGACCTAATTTAGTTACTAAGCGTTTACGTTTACAAGGATTGGATGCAAAATCTCAGTATAAAGTAAATGATTCTAGTAAAATTTATACAGGTGAAGAGTTGATGAATATAGGTCTTTTACTTGGTGAGATATTAGAAGATGCTTTATCTTATCAATGGATTATAAAGAAAATTAGTTAAATCGATATAATTAGTATTTGAGCACCTTCATTTATAAAAATACTTATTGATATTAAGAATAAAAATTATATAATATTAATTAGTATTAATAAATGGAGGTGCAATTTTATGAAGATAACTTTTTTAGGAACAGGCACTTCTGACGGTGTACCTATGATAGGCTGTAAATGCAAAGTATGCAGCAGCAAAGATAAAAGAGATAAAAGGACACGTTCTTCTATTTTAATTCAGCATAATAATAAAAATTATATAGTAGATACTTCAGCAGATTTCAGATATCAAATGCTAAGAGAAAAAATTGACAGACTTGATGCAGTATTTTATACGCATTCACATGCTGATCATACTTCAGGCATAGTAGATTTAAGATCATTAAATTTTATTATGCATGATTCTATAGATTGTTATGGTAATAAAAATACTATGGATATATTGAGAGATAAATATGATTTCTTTTTTAATCCGATTCAAGTTGGAGGAGGGCTTCCACAAGTAGTTTTTCATCATATTGAAAATACTATGATTTTTGATGATATTAAAGTTACTCCTATTCCAGTAAAGCATGGTATTTTGGATATATTAGGATATAGATTTAATAATTTTACTTATATAACTGATGCCAGCTTCATAAGCGATGAAAGTTTTAAATTAATAGAAGGTACAGAAATTTTAGTTTTGAATGGCTTAAGATACAGACCGCATCATACACATTTATCATTACAGGAATCCGTTAATATAGCTGATAAATTGGGAGTGAAAAAGGCTTATTTTACGCATATGACACATGATGTATTGCATAGGCATTTAGAAAGAGAACTTCCTTCTAATATGCATCCTGCTTATGACGGACTTACTATAGAAGTATAATCGGTTTATATAGCATTATTATATATTTTGCTCAAATCTTATAAATATTAGCAATTTTATATTCTTGTTATTAATATGTTCTATGCTATAATTAAATAAATATATAGTTGGAATAGATTTTAATATGAATAAAAAACTTATAGAAAGAAATAATTTATCTAGTATACTAGATGAATATAGAAAAGAAAATAAAAAAATAGTATTTACAAACGGCTGTTTTGACATACTTCATAGAGGACATGTTGAGTATTTACAAAAGGCTAGAGAATTGGGAGATTTACTTGTACTTGGACTTAATAGTGATGATTCTGTTAAGCGTTTAAAAGGTAATGACAGACCAATAAATAATGAGATTGATAGGGCTATAGTTTTAGCTGCTTTGGAATGTATTACTTTTATATCTATATTCGATGAGGATACACCTCTTGAATTGATAAAGATTGTAAAACCAGATATTTTAGTAAAGGGCGGCGACTATAAAATAGAAAATGTGGTAGGCAGAGAATATGCAAAAGAAACAATATTGATTG
This sequence comes from Brachyspira pulli, assembly GCF_036997785.1. NCBI lineage: Bacteria > Pseudomonadati > Spirochaetota > Spirochaetia > Brachyspirales > Brachyspiraceae > Brachyspira > Brachyspira pulli. The sequence goes on along the minus strand of NZ_JAWLQI010000023.1, from coordinate 4,102 downwards.
ATTTTGTAAACGGTTATTCTACTACAAATATTATAAAAAAAATTAATAGTTAATTTATTTTAACAAAATAAAATTATAGGAGTGTAAATATGATTATAGTAACAGGCGGAGCTGGATTTATAGGTTCTAATATAGTAAGAGGATTAAATAATTTAGGTATCGATGATATATTAATAGTTGACAATTTAAAGAATGCTTCTAAACATAAGAATTTAAATAGAATTAAGTTTAAAGATTATATGGATAAAGAAGACTTTACTTTAGATTATTTAACTTCATTTGTAGGAAAAAATAAAGTAGATGCAATATTTCATCAAGGTGCTTGTTCTGATACTATGGAAACAGACGGTAAATATATGATGAAAAATAATTATGAATATACAAAAAATATTCTTCATATATGTTTGAACAATAAAATAAGACTTTTTTATGCTTCAAGTGCCTCTGTATACGGTAATGGTGAAAATGGTTTTGAAGAAGATGAAAAAAATGAGTATCCTTTGAATGTTTATGCTTTTTCAAAATATCAATTTGACAGATATTTAAATAAATTATTTAGAGAAAATAAAGTTAATACTCAAGTTGTAGGATTAAGATATTTTAATGTTTATGGCCCACAAGAAAATCACAAAGGCAGAATGGCATCAGTAGCTTTCCATTTATTTAATCAAATTAAAGCAGGCGAAAAGATGAAAATATTTGAAGGAAGTGAAAATTTCTTAAGAGATTTCGTTCATATTGATGATGTTGTTTCAGTTAATAATTTCTTCTTTGAAAATGCAGATAAATCAGGAATATTCAATTGCGGTACAGGAAATGCAGAAAGTTTTGTTGAAATAGCTAAGGCGTTAAAAGAAGTTTATTCTAGTGCTGAAATAGAATATATACCTTTCCCAGATGCTTTAAAAGGTAAATATCAAAAATATACTCAAGCAGATTTGAAAAAGTTAAGAAATGCTGGTTATGATAAAAGTTTCATGAATGTTAATACCGGCGTAAAAAAATATGCTGAAGTTTTAGAAAAAAGTAACGGATATTTGATGTAATAACAAAAAAGTAGTACAAAATGTTTTACTATTATCTATTATAATGCTTTTAAAATATATAGTTTTTATTTAGGATAGTATTATGAAAAATATAGTTTTATTTTTGTTTTGTATTTTAGTATATTCTTTGCCTTTGTTTTCTCAGGATCCTGAAGAAGCGGCTAAATTACTTGAATTGATTAATGCTGAAAGGAAAAAAGCAGGTCTTTATGAGTATAAGACAAGCGATGAATTAAAGAATGTAGCAGCAATAAGAGCAGAGGAGATAGCAGAAGTATTTGAATCATCAAGACCGGACGGCAGAGATATATATACAGTTTATACAGACAATAATATTAGAGTGGCATATTATGGTGAATCCATAAGAAGCGGACATCAAACAGCAGATGGAATTTTTAGGGCTATGATCAAAGACCCTAACGATTCTTCATCTATTTTGGATATAGACTATACTTACATTGGGGTAGGTATATACAAAAATGCTAAAAATACTTATTGGGCTATTCTTTATTGTTCATTAGCTGAATAAATAATATTTTTATTGTTGAAATAAATTAAAATGGAGTAAATTCTTATGAAAAAAATTATTTTTATTTTTTGTATGATAATGTCAATAATCTTTATATCATGCGAAGATGACAAAGTGGAAAAGAAAATTGATAAAGTAACTGACAAAATAGAAAAATCAATGGACAAAGCAGAAGATAAAATCGAGAAAGCAGGTGAGAAAGCTGAAAAGGCATTAGATGAAGCAGGAGATAAAATAGACGAACTTTTTGATTAATTTTATAAATTAGTTAAATTTAAAAAGGCTTGAGTTTTTTATGAACCCAAGCCTTTTATTATTTCTAACTTATTATGATTTATTATTTTTTATTTATTATTTGAGAAGTTTTATCTGTTAATTGTAATGAAAATAATGAAAATAAGTTACGGCGTTCAATATCATCAAGTTTTTCTAAATATTTATTGTCTTTTGCAACTTCATCAATATATTTTTTTATAGTATCCACATCTTTATAAGTAGCTATTAATCCTTGACCTGTAATTATCATAGTATTGTTTTCAAATTTTAGAGTAGATTTTTGAGATATATTATAATATTTCATAGCTTCTGTTATTACAATACTTTCTGCCTCTCCAAAACTTATTGGACCTGTAGAAGGTGTATTATTTTCCAAAGAGTTTATATTTAATATATATTCATTGTCAGACACTTTTATTAATTTTTCAGTATATCCTTTATGATATATTACATTACCATTTTGAAGTTCTATATTAACAACTATTCCATCAGATTTAATCTCAAATCCATAATCGTTTATACCATCACCTATATAGTACACCCCAACATAATCGCTTGGTATATATCCGCTTACTTCTTTCAAACTTCCGCTTACACTATTATTATTAATTGTACCAGATAATGATAAACTTCCGCCGCTTAAATTAAGTGATACATCTACTGTATTCATATCAGAAGCACTTTGAGCAAACATTATTGATTTTGCAGCTGCTGATGAAGTATCAAGTTTTATAGTAGGCATTTGTCCTTTTATTTGGTACTGTGAATCGGATATTTTTGTAACCATTTCTTTTTTTATAGTTAATAAAACATTATCCATATTCATATAAATACTTCCATCTTCATTGATTGATAAAGCAGATGCATTTCCAAATGTTCCGAATGTAAAACTACCTGTAAAGGATTGAGAATGACCTGTATTATTAGGATTAGTAGTATTTGGGGCTGTAGGTTTCTTTTCGCAGCTAATGCCTAATATAGACAATAGCATTATCAATGTAAGTAAAAGTTTTTCCATATTTTTCTCCTTAAAAAATATATTTTATTTATTAACTATTATTAATGCTTGTATAATAAACTAATATATAAAAGCCTTTCAATTTTGAATTAACTCAAGCCTTTTATTATTGTTAGTTTATATAATTGATTATTTTTTAGTAAATGTATCAGAAGATTCATCTGTTAATTGTAATGAAAATAATGAATAGTCAACTTCTTTAAGATATGCCCTGTCTTCTCTAACCTTTTCAATCTGTTTTCCTATCGTATCTACATCTTTATAAGTAACTATTAATCCTTGAACTGTAATTATCATAGTATTGTTTTCAAATTTTAGAGTAGATTTTTGAGATATATTATAATATTTTTCAGCTTCTGTTATTACAATACTTTCTGCATCAGCAAAACTTATTGTACCAGTGCTTGGTATATTTCTTTTGGCAGAATTATGATTTAATATATATTCATTTTCAGATAACTTTATTAATTTATCAGTATATTCTTGTTCTACAACAACAATACCATCTTGCTTTCCTTTCATAGTTATATAACCATCAGACCTTATTTCAATTTCAGTATTATATTTATCATCACCTATATAATATACACCAACATAATCACTTGGTATATATCCATTTACTTCTTTTAAATTGCCGCTTACATTATCATTGTTAATTTTTCCAGATAATGATAAACTTGTACCGCTTAAATTAAGTGAAACATCTACAGTATTCATATCAGAAGCACTTTGAGCAAACATTATTGATTTTGCAGCTGCTGATGAAGTATCATATTTTACAGTAGGCATTTGTCCTTTTATTTGGTACTTTGAATCGGATATTTTAGTAACCATTTCTTTTTTTATCGTTAATAAAACATTATCCATATTCATATAAATACTTCCATCTTCATTGATTGATAAAGCAGAAGCATTACCAAATGTTCCAAATGTAAAATTACCTGTAAAAGATCGTGAATGATTATTATTATTTGTTGTTGTAGGAGCTGTAGTTTTATTTCCGCATCCTATAATAAATAAAGATAATAACATCATTGATGTAATTAAAAGTTTTTTCATATTTTTCTCCTTAAAAAATATATTTATTAAATTTTTATTAATTAAAATTTTTGCAACGATAAAAGAAATGCTGTATTTTATTAATTGTGTATTTTTGATTGATAAATTATTATTAGAAATTATAAATTTATTTGGAGCTTGGAGCTTGGAGCTTGGAGATTGGATATTGTATAA
>NZ_JAWLQI010000022.1:0-46575 GCF_036997785.1 Brachyspira pulli | reverse complement strand
CTTTTTTAGCTGCAGTTTTCTTAGTTGTAGTTTTTTTTGCAGTTTCTTTTACTTCAGCTTCATCTTTTTTAGCTGCAGTTTTCTTAGTTGTAGTTTTTTTAACAGTTTCTTTTGCTTCAGTATCATCTTTTTTAGCTGCAGTTTTCTTAGTTGTAGTTTTTTTTGCAGTTTCTTTTACTTCAGCATCATCTTTTTTAGCTGCAGTTTTCTTAGTTGTAGTCTTTTTTGTAGTTTCTTTTACTTCGTCTTTTTTGTTTGTAGTAGTTTTTTTTGTTGCCATATCTTTTTACTCTGTAATATTTTGTTTATTTTTGATTAATATGTTTCTTATAGAGCTCATAGTTTTTTCATCAAACATATTTTCTGTAATATTTCCAGTTTTTAATGACTCTACAAGATAATTGTTTAAATTTATATCTTTGTTTAAGTTATATTTCTTAGCAATATAAACAGAATTACACATAAATAAAATTACTCTAAGCTGATTTCCATTAGAGGAATATTTATCTATTAGCTTTTGGGGATCATCTATACCTAAACAACTTAAATTATAACAAACTTTGAAGAAAAGTTTATCAACAGCTTGTTTAACTTGAGTTTCTTTTTTAGCTTTCTTGTTTAGAGTATAAAGTATAGAGAAATCCCTAGCTTCAAAATTACATACAGTGGCAAAAAACTTCTCTTGATGCGGCATAAGATAGTGATGACTTTTCACTTTAGATTCTACTCTAGTAATAAACCCTTTTTCTTCAAGAGTATCCAAAGATTTCACTATAGTAGCATTTCCACCTATTCCAGCTTCGCTTAATATCTGAGAATGAGTTATTTTAGCAAGTCCAATCTCATAATCATAATTAGCCACTAAACTTCTGTAAACTTCTTTAGCAGATAGAGGTAATTTTTTCCAAGTGTTGTTCTCTGTTATAGATTTTGGAATAAACGAACACATTGATGCTATAGATAAGAATGTCTCTTTATCTATTGTTTTTAATTCAGCTTTGTTAATAATATCTATGATGTTATCCAAAATCTTACTCCATTTTTAGGTTTATATAATATATCTAATTAAATATAAAATCAAGTTCGTATAAACATAATATTTTTTTTAGCTTATTTTTATATATAATCAGCTAATTTCCTTTATCGGCTTTGTTTAAAATACTTTAGTTGATATTTTTTTTATTTATCATTGCATTTATATTGTATTTTTTTAAGAATAATTTTTTATAATTTTTTTTATAGAACAAGTCTTTAATTTTCAAGAAAGACTATAATACCTAATTTTTAATAATATCATAAACAAATATAGTTTTTTGAGAATCAAGTTGTATTTTTATTTTTTATATCTTTTCTTTGTCTTTTCCAAGCATGCAAGATGTAGCACTTTATTTTTTGCATCATTCACCATTTCTTTTGCGATCGAAAAAAGTCTTTTATAGCGACTGAAAAAATACTTTTAGCTATTCTATTGATACAAAGTCTTATATTCTCAATATACTTTGTAAAAAGGGTATCTTAAAGTTAATAATTTATATCATAATCTAAAATAAACTTAGTATGATTTTATAATTGTAAGTTTATATTTGCGCTTTCATAAAATATATCCAATCCTGTTGAGGGTATAAGGTTCTTTAATGAAGTACTAAAAGAGTATGTGTCTGTAAAATAACAACATAAAAATTGACAAACTTTAAAAAAATCAATGTATCCTAATCTCAAGACTATACTAATTTTCAAGAAAGATTCTAATTACTAAGAATAATCTTAATTGATTTTAAGATTTTTTGAAATGATTTTAAGATTTTTTGCGGCTTTTTATAGAAATTTTATGCCCTTTAGACCTGCTATTTTGGAAAAATTTAGAATTATTTTGGAAAAAATATCCATGTATTTTGAAAATTACATAGTCTAAAACGATTTTTTTAAAAGTTTTTTTCTAAAAAAATCCAATTTTTTGCAATTTTTTTAAAAAAATCAGGAAAAATTTCCCAAAAAAGCCCCAAAATTTCCCAGAAATTCCAGATTTTGAGCCATTTTCGAGGTCGAAATTGGCAAAAAATGGGCAAATTTGGCAAAACGAATTTTAAAAATGTAGTATATGTATTATAAAGCGTGATTATGGCTAAAAAACTCAGAATTTTTTTAAAAAACGCGGTTTTAGCCTATTGTGTTTTTTTGACCCTGTGCTATAATAATAAAACAGTTGATGAGAAAAAACAAAACGAAATAAACATCAGCTGAGACACAAAACTAAAAAACAAAAGTTCTTTGAAATATGGATAGCAGAAGCAATTTAAGAAAAACAAAACACAACTGGTGTAAATGAACTTAATAAGTTCTATGACCCAACGGTTACAATTTGTAACATTTCTTTAAGTAAGTAAATCTCTATTCAGTAGAATAGAAAAATAAAGAATCGTTTCAGATTCACAAAATTGTGAGTATGGAGAGTTTGATTCTGGCTCAGAGCGAACGTTGGCGATGCGTCTTAAGCATGCAAGTCGAGCGGGCTTATTCGGGCAACTGGATAAGTTAGCGGCGAACTGGTGAGTAACACGTAGGTAATCTGCCGTAGAGTGGGGGATAACCCATGGAAACATGGACTAATACCGCATATACTCTTGCTACATAAGTGGCGTAGAGGAAAGGAGCGATCCGCTTTACGATGAGCCTGCGGCCTATTAGCCTGTTGGTAGGGTAACGGCCTACCAAAGCTACGATAGGTAGCCGACCTGAGAGGGTGACCGGCCACATTGGGACTGAGATACGGCCCAGACTCCTACGGGAGGCAGCAGCTGAGAATCTTCCACAATGGACGAAAGTCTGATGGAGCGACATCGCGTGAGGGATGAAGGCCTTCGGGTTGTAAACCTCGGAAATTATCGAAGAATGAGTGACAGTAGATAATGTAAGCCTCGGCTAACTACGTGCCAGCAGCCGCGGTAATACGTAGGAGGCAAACGTTGCTCGGATTTACTGGGCGTAAAGGGTGAGTAGGCGGACTTATAAGTCTAAGGTGAAAGACCGAAGCTCAACTTCGGGAACGCCTCGGATACTGTAAGTCTTGGATATTGTAGGGGATGATGGAATTCTCGGTGTAGCGGTGGAATGCGCAGATATCGAGAGGAACACCTATAGCGAAGGCAGTCATCTGGACATTTATCGACGCTGAATCACGAAAGCTAGGGTAGCAAACAGGCTTAGATACCCTGGTAGTCCTAGCCGTAAACGTTGTACACTAGGTGCTTCTATCTAAATAGGAGTGCCGTAGCTAACGTCTTAAGTGTACCGCCTGAGGAGTATGCCCGCAAGGGTGAAACTCAAAGAAATTGACGGGTCCCCGCACAAGTGGTGGAGCATGTGGTTTAATTCGATGATACGCGAAAAACCTTACCTGGGTTTGAATTGTAAGATGAATGATTTAGAGATAAGTCAGACCGCAAGGACGTTTTACATAGGTGCTGCATGCCTGTCGTCAGCTCGTGTCGTGAGATGTTGGGTTAAGTCCCGCAACGAGCGCAACCCTCACCCTTTGTTGCTACCGAGTAATGTCGGGCACTCTTAGGGGACTGCCTACGTTCAAGTAGGAGGAAGGTGGGGATGATGTCAAGTCCTCATGGCCCTTATGTCCAGGGCTACACACGTGCTACAATGGCAAGTACAAAGAGATGCGAGACCGCGAGGTGGAGCGAAACTCAAAAAAGTTGCCTCAGTTCGGATTGGAGTCTGAAACTCGACTCCATGAAGTTGGAATCACTAGTAATCGTAGATCAGAACGCTACGGTGAATACGTTCCCGGGGATTGTACACACCGCCCGTCACGCCATCGGAGTTGGTTTTACCTGAAGTCGTTAGCCTAACCGCAAGGGGGGCGGCGCCGAAGGTGGGACTGATGATGAGGGTGAAGTCGTAACAAGGCAGCCGTACCGGAAGGTGTGGCTGGATCACCTCCTTTATTCGGAGATTGTCCGACTTAAATCTTACTGCTATTCATATTTGAAAGAATTTTTCCATATTATATTTTTTATACCTCGTTAATAAACTAGCCACTTAGGCTGGTTTTTTTGTGCCTTTTATTCTTTATTTCCTTGAATTCTTCTATAAACTTGTTATACTTTTAAATATTTTAATTTTTAAAAAGGAATTTATTATGTATCAAGATTTTAATAAAACTGAATTAAAAAATTTAGGTAATGGGCTTAAAAGAAAAATATTAGCTCATTCTGATAATCTTATGACTGTTTATATGGAATTTGATGAAAATGCTGTAGCTGAACCTCATTCTCATAATGAGCATGAACAGATTACTTATATATTAGAAGGTGAATTTCAATTTAATGTTAATGGACAGGAATATTTCTGTAAGCCTGGTGATACTTTGCATTTCGCTAAAAATATGGCTCATGGATGTAAATGCATTAAAAAAGGTAAATTATTAGATACTTTTACTCCTCAAAGAGAAGATTTTTTGAATAATTAATTTATATATTATAAGGGTGTATTATGCCAATAATAGAAGATGAATTAAAATTATTGACTTTAGGAAATATTTTAGAAAAAAAATTAGTTATACCAGAATATCAAAGACCTTATAAATGGAAAGAAGAAACTATTTTAAAGCTTCTTAATGATATAAAAAATAATAATAATAAAAATGAATATAGAATTGGTACTTTAATTTTACATAAAGAAAAAGAAGAATATAATATAGTAGATGGTCAGCAAAGATTGGTGAGCATTTCTATTATACTTAATATTTTAGAAAAAATGAATGATAAAAAAGAAAGTATAGAAAATGCTATTTTAAATTCTTGCTTCGATGATATTTCTAAAAATAATATTATAAGAAATTATAAATATATAAAAAGTTATGTAGCTAAAGATACAGATTTGTTAAAATTTATTTTAAATAATTGTAAGATGGTGGTTATTGTAGTTGATAAGTTAGAAGAGGCTTTTCAATTATTTGATTCTCAGAATTCAAGAGGTAAGCCATTGGAAGCATTTGATTTATTGAAGGCCTATCATTTGAATGAAGTGTCTCCTTACATTACTAATTTAACAAAAAAACAAATTGTGAACAAATGGGAAAGATTAATAAATAATAATAGGTTAGGTGAATTATTCAACACATTGTATAGAATAAAAAAATGGACTGTTAGAGATTATGCTAGTGATAATTTTTACAAAAATGAAATAAATTTATTTAAAGGTATTAATAAAAATAAAAATTATCCATATATTAATAGCAGCATAGTTAATAATTATTATGATATAAATAGACCTATTATAAATGGGGAATATTTCTTCTATATGCTGGAGTATTATAATGATTTGTATGATACTGTGGAAGTCACATTAAAAAATGCCATTCATATCAATTATTATAAGAGTGATAGATCTGGTGATAAATTTGTTAAATTATTATATAAAGCAGCATTAATAGCTTTTATTAATAAGTTTGGAATTAATAGTTTAAATGATAATTTAAATATCAAAATATATGCTTATGCTTATAGAATAAGATTGGAAAAATATGCTGTTACAAATCATATTATTAATAATTCTATAAATAATTATTTTTATTATATTTATAATTTTTGCTATGAGCCTAATGATATATTAAAACTAGGTATAATGAATCAAAAAGTAAATATCAAATATGAAAAAAGAAAAATAGATAAAATTATTGACTATATAAAAAATACTATTCCTGTTTTTTATGATAATAAAGAAATTAAATAATTGGGGGATAAAAATGTCTAGTGAAGAATTAAAGACTTATACATTATACGAAATATTTGATAATGATGATTTCTATAGAATACCTATATATCAAAGAAATTTTGCTTGGGGTGAAAAAGAGATATTAGAATTATTACTTGATATTTATAATCAATATAAAAATGATAAAGAATCGCATTATTATATAGGTTCATTGGTTGTTGCTCATAAAGAAAATGATAATATCTACGATGTTATAGATGGTCAGCAAAGGTTAACAGTTATAAGTTTAATTTATATTTATTTGAGAGAAAAATATCTTTTGAGAAATGAATTAATAAATAAAGATATCACAATTTATTTTGAAATTAGAGATGAAATAAATGAATATTTGAAAAAGAAGTTAGGAAAAGAAGAAATAAATGAAGCATATGTAACAGAAGAAAATGGCTTGCAGTCGTTTGAATATGCTTTTAATGTTATAAATAATTTTTTTGATGAATATTTCAAAGAAAATGAAGACATCAAAAAAGAATATACTGATTTTTTATTTGATAAAGTACAAATTATAAGAATAATACTTTCTAAGGATACTGATTTAATAGAATATTTTGAGATAATGAATACAAGAGGCGAACAGTTAGAATTTCATGATATATTAAAAGCAAGACTATTAAATTTAATCAAAGAAGGTGAGAAAAGAAAGCAATATTCTTATATTTGGGAAATTATTTCTGATTTTAGTATATACCCTTCATATAAATTAGATATTGAGAATATAGAATCTATAATAAATAATGAAAATATTTTTGAAAAAATAAATGCTCAGTTACCAAATATAAGTGATAAATCTACATTGATTAATATTTTTAAAGATGAGGCTTCAATAGATACAAAACCAGATGAAAAAACAGAATTAGATGAAAGGTTCAAATCTATTATAGATTTTCCAAATTTCTTATTGATTGCTCTTAAATTATATTCAAAAAATGAGGAATTATCATTAGATATACAAAAATTATTAATTAATTTTGATCAATATTTAGAAAGGAATAATTTTGTTTGTGATTTCATATTGAAATTATTAAAATATAGATTTATTTTTGATAATTATATTATTAAGCAGGATAATAAAAAAGAGAATGATGAAAAATATAGAATACAGTCATATAAGAAGAATATTAAGGAAAAATATTATATAAATACTATCACTAATGAATTAGAAGAAGATGAAGCAAAAGATGATAATAAAAAATTGTTAGAATTATTGGAATATTTTATTATACATTTACAAATTATACTAGAAAATTTAAGTCCTACAAAACAAAATAAAACTTGGCTTTATAAAGCATTAAATTCATTGATAAATAACTGTGAAGAAGATAGATTAATGAGTTTTACAAATTCTTTGTGGAAATCATTAAGAGAAAATGTTAGTAAGTTGGATTTTTATAAATTATGTTATCCTGATATTTCCCGTAAACTTTTTTATTATATAGATTTTTTAATTTTATTAGAGAATAAGCTTTTTAATAATTATAACGAAATTAATGATATAATAAAGAATTTTGAATTTGCTTCAGTTGGTTCTATTGAGCATATATATTCACAAAAACAGGCTGAAAATATAGGATTAGGTAATGATATTTTGCATGGTATAGGAAATTTATGTTTAATATCTTCATCACAAAATACTTTACTAGGAAAATGGGATTATAATAATAAAAGATTAGAATGGGAAAAATTTAAAAGAAAATATAGCTTAAAACAAGCTTTAGTTTTTTGTAAATATGATAAATGGGTAGAAGATGATATTAAAAATCATCAGGAAGAAATAATTAATTTATTAATAGAATATGAAGATAAAGATGATCTATATAGTATAATAACAGAGAATAAATAAGATGAATATTAATCAAGCAATAATTAATTACGCTAAAAAATTAGAAAATATTAATAATGATTATAAAGTGTCATATATTGAGGCACAGACTATTATAATGCATACTTTGAACATATCTAAAGTAAAATTAATATCTGAGGGCTTAAAAGAGCTTACAGAGGCTGATATAAATCAAATAGAGACATTTATAAATAGACGTCTTAATTATGAGCCTTTATCTTATATAATAAATAAAAAAGAGTTTTATGGTTTTGATTTCTATGTAGATAGTAATGTACTTATTCCAAGGCCTGAAACAGAAGAAATTATTGATTTAGTATTAGATTATACAAAGGATAAAGATAATATTTCAATATGCGATATTGGTTCAGGAAGCGGAAATATACCTATTACATTAAAAAAATTATTTTTAGAGCAGAATAAAAATATTGATATTACTGCTCTTGAAATAAGTTCTTCAGCTGTTGAAGTTATAAAGAAAAATGCTTTAAATATATTAGGTTCTATTGATTCTATAAATATAATAAATGCTGATGCTTTAGATTTTCTGACAGAAAAGAAATTTGATATAATAGTTTCCAATGCTCCTTATGTACCTTTAAGAGATAGAGATTCACTTCAAATGGATTTAGAATTTGAACCTCAAAATGCATTATATTCTGGATATGATGGGCTTGATTTTTATAGGAGTTTTTTAAGTATAGTAAATAGATATTTAAAAGATAATGGTGCTTTCTTTTTTGAGATAGGCTATGATCAGGGAGAGGCTTTAATAAATATATGTAACGGCATTAATATAAAAAATGCGGCAGTAGAAAAAGATTTAAGCAATAAAGATAGATTTTTAGTTTGTTTTAACTATTTAAGTATTAATAGATAAATTTAACGCACGGTAAACTAAGTTTCTAATATAATCAAATTTAAATTTTAAATAATACTATCTTGTTAATTTCATTTTACGTGCGGTGAGTAGACATCAGATTTAAAAAAATCTTGGGTGGGCAGCTAAAATAACAATTAGAAATTTAAAAGAAAAATAATTTTAAATATCAAGAAAAATAAAAAGGATAGAGGGTGGGCAAGTGTAATTAAATTTTAAAATTCAAATATTTTGTAAATTAAGGTTTATTATACCGAACGTATATTGTACTTTGTATAATGAATGCTATTACTGTTCCCGCCCTTTATTCTTTGTTGTTTAAATCAATAATCTTACTTTTATTATCTTTACTGCTTAATTAGAAATTTTAGTACCCACCCAAGTGTTATTTAAATTTAAGGCTTATTTACCGCACGAAGAATGATTTTATTAATATGAACTTAATTATTAATTCAAATTAAATTTATTATAAGAATGCATTTACCGTGTGTTGATGAAATTATGAATTTAATTAGCACTTTTGTGTGAGTTCTTTTTTATTAATTACAGTTTAATATAAATAAAATTTTTAATTGAAATTGAGACTATAATTTTACAGTGTGGATTTAAAAAAATATATATGTCTTTTTTGCAACTTTTTTGGCGAAAAAAAGTTGATATAAAAATTAATGCATTTATTTAATCAAAATTTAATTCTATATAAAAAAAGCATGCACTTCTAAAGAATAAAAGTGCATGCGAGGTTATATTATCTTTTTAGAATATATGCTTAACTATTTCTTATACATTCGCATAAGCAGGTTCTGAACTATTCTCATTGTTATTTTTTTCTTCTTCCAATGCTTTTCTTTTCATCTTTTGATAAATATAAATGTACATGATGCTAGCCATTATAACTGTAACTACATCGGCTATAGGCTGAGCCCATATAATACCTTTTATTCCAAATAATTTTGTACCTATGAGTATTGTAGGAACGAATGCTATACCTTGTCTGCTTATAGAAAGTATTAGGGAAGGTATTGACTTTCCTAATGCTTGGAATGTAGACATAAATACAAATTGGAAACCTATTATAGGAGCTATAGAATAACTAGCTACTAGGAATCTTACTCCATAATCAATTACTTCTTCATTGTTAATGAATACTTGAACGGATAATCTTCCAAATACTAAAGATAAACCTAAAAGTAAAAATCCTATTATTACGCTTGTAACGCATGATAATTTTATAGCGGCATTCATTCTTTTATAATTTTTGGATGCAAAGTTGTATCCCACAAAAGGCTGAAGACCTTGAGAAAGTCCTATAAATACTAATACAGCAAGAGTAAATATTCTTTGAGCAACTCCAAGTCCTGCAACTACATTATCATTGTAGCCAGCTGCTAAATTATTTATAAGTATATTTGAAGCACTCATAAGTATATTGTTAATTGAAACAGGTATTCCTATAGCAAATACATTTGATAGTATGTCTGATTTCATACTAAAATCTTTAAAATGTATAGATAAGAAAGTTTTCTTTCTCAAGATATGATAAATGTAGTATATAGTAGAGCATGCATTACCAATGATTGTAGCAAGAGCAGCACCAGCAACACCCATATTCATATAAAGAATCATAATAGGGTCTAATACAATATTCACTACAGTACCTATCATCATACCAATCACAGCCTCTTTTGAAGAACCTTCAGAACGTATGATCTGTCCCATAGCCATTTGATTGACTACAAAAGGAGCACCGAATGCTACTATAACTAAATAGTCTTTAGAAAATTGATAAGTATTTTGACTAGCCCCTGAAATCTTTAATATGTCTTTCATAAATATCAAATAAACAGCCATAGATATAAAGCCAATTATAATGCTTGCATAAAAAGCAAAAGAGGATATTTTTTTTACGCTTTCATAATCTTTGGCACCTAATTTTCTTGATATGTATGATCCTCCGCCTATACCAAATATATTACCAAAAGCCATAAGGAGCAAATATATAGGCATACATAATGATACTGAAGCAACCTGATTTGGATCTCCAGTTTGTCCTACAAAGAAAGTATCTACCATATTATAAAAAACGTTTACTAACATTCCTAGTATTGTTGGAAGTGCTAGCGTAAGTAGAGCTTTATGTACTGGATAATTTTCAAATAATTCAATTTTTTTATCTGTCATACGTCGTACCTCCTGATTTTAATTGTTTGAAATATATAGTATACTATATATTAAAATATAGCAAGCAATATATAAGAAGAAAATTTGGTTTTTTTATATGTATTTTTATAAAAAAATGAATTTTATTTGATTTTTTTCTTAATTGTATATTGATAGATTAGTTATATTGAATACTTATTTTATATTTTTTAATATGTAATTTATTAAGAATTTTGATGAAAAAAATAGTATTAAATCGTACTAAATTTTATAATTGATGATTTTATTTAAAAAAATAAAGAGGCACTATTAAATAAATAATAATGCCTCTTAATAAACTCTATATAGATTATTCTATTAATCTCTTCTTTTTTGAGCCAACATTACAAGTCTTAAAAGTGTAAGTATAGCACTAACAGCAGCAGCAACATAAGTTAAAGCAGCAGCAGATAAAACTTTTTTAGCTCCGTAAAGTTCTTCGCTATCTAAAAATCCGCCTTTATCCAATATCTTTATAGCTCTGTTTGAAGCATCAAATTCAACAGGCAAAGTAACTAAAGAGAAGAATACAGCAAAGGCAAAAAGTATAATACCAGCTATCATAATGTAGTATGAAAAACTTCCTGCACCTCCTATCATCATACCTATTAATACCAAATAAGGGCCGAATTGATCCCCTATAGCACATAAAGGATAGAAACCATTTCTTATAGAAAGAGGAGCATATCCTCTATCATGCTGTATAGCATGTCCTACTTCATGAGCAGCAACACCTAAAGCAGCAACATCAGTACCATCATATACACCAGAAGAAAGTCTTAAAACTCTTGCAGAAGGGTCATAATGGTCTGTTAATGTACCGCCTATTCTTTCTACAGGAATATCTATACCATATCCTGACAATATGTATTTAGCAGTTTCAGCACCAGTTATTCCTCTTTTATTTTCCATTCTGCTGTATTTAGCATAAGTAGTTTTTACTTTAATTTGTGCCCAAAAACCTAATATTAAACCCGGTACGAGTATCCACATATATCCGAAATAATACTCAAAATATCCAAACATATTAAAAAAACCTCCTATTTTTTAGTATTTTTCATTATAAAATTATAAAATAATTTGAATATATTACAACAATTTTCTATAACAATGTTAATAGTTTTAATGTAAAATTAAATTTTGTATGTTATATATTTTTTATTGTTAGCTATAAACTTCTTATAAATTAGCTTACAATCTTAATTAATATGTAAAAATCTAACAATTGACATTTAATTTTTTGTTCTAAGTATAACATTCTCATTTATGGTATAAAATTAATAAACTTTTATTATTGTTAATCATAAACTCGCTTTATAATAACTGACAACTTATCAGCTGCTCGTTTATGACAGAAATTAATAAATTTTATCAGCGTTCTTTATTGTGTATTCTATTGTCTTTCCTACAGCATCTAAAGTTTTTTTATCTAATTTATCTATTGTATCTTGTGATGTATGGTGAAAAGGATAATCCATATCTATAACATCAATAAAAGGTATTTTCTCATTTAAAAAAGGAGTATGATCATCTATTATACTTCCATAATGAGCATCAAAGAAATATTTACCGTATCCTAAATCATTAGCATACTGCCAAATTTTATTGTATATTGGTGAATAGTATGTATGTGCAAAACTTTCATATTTGAATTTGGCATCTTTGCTTCCTACCATATCAAGAAGTATTCCAAATTTTATTTTTTGTTTGTCTATGATCTTATCTCTTAAGATAATTTCATTTACAAAAGCAATACTTCCCTGTATCCAGTCGGTTTCAATTAATGAATTTCCTTCAACATCAAATAAATTTCCGTCATCTTCCAAATCAAATAATACAAAGCAAACACTATAAGGCAAATCATTATAATTTTTTAAAGCGTTCATAAGTTCAAGTAAAACACCGCTGCTGCTTGCTCCGTCATTTGCACCGCTTATAGGTTTATTTCTATTAAATGCCATAGGATCTTTTTCAGCTACAGAACGGCTGTCGAAATGGCTTGATATAATTACATAATTATCAGTTTTTCCTTTTAGAAAAGCGTATATATTTTCGCCTTTTCTGTCTTTAATGTATGGAGCTTCAAAATTATGAGTATGTACTTCATACCCCATATTAGAAATTTCTTGTTTAAATAACTCTCTTACTTTTTTATGAGCTTCACTTCCGTAATTTCTAGGGCCTAAATCTGTTTGAGCCTTTATATATTTGTATGCATTTTCAGAATTGAAGTAAAAATTGTCATTTATTTTTATACTATTATCAGTATTTGCCTTTGCTTTACTACAAGAACTTAGAAAAATAGCAGTAATAAAAATCATTATATATATTTTTTTCATATTTTTTTATCCCTAAAATGTGATAATACCGCCCAATTTTAGTGTAATATAGTTAAAAAGTCAATCTTATTGTAGTAATATACAGTATAAAATAGCCTATCGACATTTTTTTATAAAAAATTAGTCTTTACTTTTTTTTAAAAAGGTATTATAATTAATTATGTGAAGTTGATATTATGTTGCTATTTTTTAGGGGATGACTAAATAGCAGGGTAAGACATAATATATATAGCTTTAGAAAATAAAAATTACAAAAATATTTTAAGCACTATTCATGGAGGGTAGTTATGATTATCAACAATAATATTTCTGCATTAAATGCAAACAGACAATTGAATTTAACTGGAAATTCAATGACTAAAACAATCGCTCAGCTTTCTAGCGGTCAAAGAATAAATACAGCTGGTGACGATGCTTCTGGATTAGCAGTATCTGAAAAAATGCGTTCTCAATACCGTGGTTTACAACAAGCTACTAGAAACGCTCAAAACGGTATCTCTTTCATTCAAACAACTGAAGGTTATTTAAATGAAACTACTAACATTATGCAAAGAATGAGAGAATTAGCTATTCAAGCTGCTAACGGTATCTATTCTGACAGCGACAGAGCTTTAATCCAAGTAGAAGTTAACCAATTAGTAGCTGAAGTTGACAGAATCGCTTCTCAAGCTGAATTCAACAAAATGAACATGTTAACTGGACGTTTTGCTGCTGACGGTCAAACTCCTATGACTTTCCACATCGGTGCTAACATGGATCAAAGAATTTCTGTTAATATAGGTTCTATGACTGCTGCTAACTTACAAGTTGGTGGAGATACTCCTATTTCTATTTCTTCAGTTGAAACTGCTAACCAAGCTTTAGGTAGAATCGACGAAGGTATACAAATGGTTGTAGCTCAAAGATCTGAATTAGGTGCAGTTCAAAACAGAATGGAATCAATGGTAAAAAGCTTAATGATAGCTACTGAAAACACTATAGCTTCTGAAAGCGTTATACGTGATGCTGATATGGCTTCTGCTATGGTTGCTTATACTCGTGAGCAAATCTTACAACAAACAGGTGCTGCTATGTTAGCTAACGCTAATATGAAAAACCAATCTATAATGAGAATCATTGGATAATTTTTTCTAAGCGACTTATTACAAATGTAGATATAAAGCCTGTCGGTAGCAATACTGATGGGCTTTAATTTTTGCATAAAATTAATATGATTTTTATTTATTAAGGTTGTATATGTATAAAAATAATGTATATAGAAAAGAAAAAATAGAAGGCAGAAGTTTTTTCGGCATTATTAAAAATGGTTCCTATTTCTTTTCTAATTTAGCAATTTATGAAGATGGTATAGTTAGTGCTTGGGCTAAATTTGATATTTATCAATTTGAAAAAGCATTGGAAAGAAAATGGGTTGTATCATTTATAGAAGATAATGAGAAATTGGATATTCATGGAATAGGGAATTTTGAAATTTTAGAATCACAGTGGTTTCATAAAGATGATTATTATGAATATGTAAAAAGCATATTGAAAGAAATGAATCCTGAAATGCAGAATATTTATAAAACTACCAAAAGAGAAATAGAAAAGTGGGAAAGTTTAAAAGTAGCATTTTCTGCAAGTCCAATTGATTTTAAAATGAAAGGAAAATTTGGATATGATTTATCCGACGGTAAAAGTTATTTTATATTTAGAAAATCTCCCAATTATTCATATAATAAAGAAGTATTTTTAATTTGTTATACAATTTATGATGATGAAACAATATCTTTTAATAATGATGAAAAAGTATATTCTTTTGATGATATGAAAAATATGTTTGATAAAGATGAGTTATTATTATATCCAAAAGAAGATGATACTATTATAATAGAAAATCTTGCAAAACTTAAATTAAAACCAGTTATAAAATACACAAATAAAAAAGAAAAATTAAAAGAAATAGAAGAAAATATAAAAGAGATTTCAGATAAAGAAAATGCTTTTGACTATGCAATAAGATGTTATCATGATTATCTTGTATATCCTTCAGATTATAATAGAAAATTATTAAAAGAAGCTTATGAAAAAGTACCTGAACATGAAAGAATGTTTTTAGGAGATATGGACAATAAAGACACTGATTTCATAAGAATAATTTATACTCCTAATATAAAGAGGGAAGTATAAAACTGAGGCAGTCTTTTAGTATATACCTAAACAATTATATTTTGTCAATTTTCACTTTTTTATAAATGTAAATTATTATTTTTTATAAAGTAAAAGATTACCTAATATTAAGAAATATGTTTTACATGTAATATATATTTATTGATTTTGTATAATAATGAGTAATCAGCCGCACTTATAGAGGACATTCAGTAAAAATAAGCAATACTGTGCGGGTTGCCGCTACGGCTAGTAGTTGACAAAGTTAAAAATTTTTAGTATATAAAAAAATAACAAGCATTTTAAAAATATACTTATTTAAAACAAATATTATTTTTAATTTGAGAGGCAAATATGTCTGTATGCTTCATAAGCCACAATAGCTGCAGTATTTGATAGATTTATTGAACGTATATTATCGCTCATAGGAACATATACAGAATTTTCTAAATCATTTTCCCATAATGATTCTCTTAAGCCGGTAGATTCTCTTCCGAATAGAAGTATATCATCATTTGAATAATTAAATTCGTCGTATCTATTTTTTCCAAATTTAGTAATAGGTATTATTCTTTTATTATTGTTATTGCAGTATTCTAAAAATGTATGTTCATTTTCATGTTTTATTATATTAAGATGTTCCCAATAATCCAAACCAGCACGTCTTACTTCTTTTGAGCTTATTATAAATGCAGGTTTTGAAACTATATGCAAAGATATATTAAGTCCTACACATAATCTTCCAATATTTCCAGTATTAGCTGGTATTTCAGGTCTGTATAATGCTATTGATATATAAAAATTATCTTTTATTTTTGTTTGATCCATAATGCTATAAATTTATTTTTAATATGTATTTTTTATATTTTATTTTAGTATAGTTTATATTTTTTTCAATATGTTTAATATATTAATATAATTATTATTTTAAAACTATTGATTTTTTTCATTTATAAGTTAAAGTAGTTAATTAGGGATTTTATATAAAAAGAAGGTAAGAAGAAAAAGTGAATAAAATAGAAGAATATAATCAGTCAACTTCAAAATATGAGCTATATACTCATCTTACAGAAAAAATAGTTTCAGGCGAAATAAAAGCCTTTTCAGAAATTTTTACTTATGCTAAAAACGTTAATTTTGAAAAAGTACATGATCACAAAGCAATATTAAAAGGGTTATTCGATCTCATACGTAAAATTAACTGGGGGTTTTTTAATAATTTAGATAAAGAATCTTATCCGAAACTATGGAGCAAATTTGTTATAGAAAATCAAAAATATAATTTTGCGGGGGATTTAAAACTTAGTTTGTCAATAGCTGATGTTTATATAGCTATGCTTGATATTCATGGCTATACAAAGTTTTGCGAAGAAAATAAGAATAACTTATCAAAACTGCATGCATTAGATGATTTGATGCAAAATAAAGTAAGTGAAGTAACAAAATTTTATAATGTTATATCACATAGGAAGCAGGGTGATGAAATTATTATGGTATGCCCTACTGCAACAGATGCTTTGAGTGCTACAATAGCTATAATTGGTGTGTTAAGTAAAAAGAGATTATTAAATGAATATCCTAGTGTTGATACTTCAGGGCTTCCGGAGTTTAAAATAAGTGCCGGAATATCAGGCGGAAACACTAACAGTTCTTTGATTATTACAGAAGACGGAGATTTATCAGGATTCTTAATTAATAATGCGGCAAGAATGCAGTCAAGGGCAAATACTTTAGCACCTAAAGAAAACAAAGTAATAGTTACAAAGAACTTACAGTTTAACTTCTTGAAAGAAAATAGTAAAGTAAAAAGCGAATTATTTGAAAAGAATATTATATCTTTCTATGATAATGGAATGATATCATTTAAAGGTACCGAAATACCTATTGTAGAAGCTATATTTAATCCTAATGAAAAATATAAAGAATCATTCTTTAATGAAATGGAAGAACTTGTAAAAAGTGTAAGAGGAAATTTATGGAAGCAGAGAATGTTTACTGCAATTTTGGATTTAATATCCAAAGTAGCTAAATCAATGCCTCCTTTTGAAATAAAAGAAAAAGTTAATGATTATATATCAGGCTATACTAATGCTACTATATGTGATTTATGCGATAGAGCAAATGGAGCTTATGTAGTTAAAGAAAATTATAAAGAGGCAATAGACACTTTTGCTTTAATAATAAATTTATTAAAGACTATTCCAGATTTTGATAAAATGGTTCTAGAATATGCCGAAAGTATTTGTGCGGGGTATGAAAAAGTTTTGCCTATATATGATGTGGTTATAAAGAAAGATATAGAAGCAAATATATCTGAAATATTTCCAGCTAATCATATACCAATATTCCAAAATGTACAAAAGGCAAATGAAACCTATAATAAGTTAATGAATTATGCTATGAGCAGTAAAACATTAAAAAGAAGAAAATCTATTTGGTACGGTATTTTAGAAAAAGAATTGCCTAATTTGGTAATTAGTATGTATTCTGGTAAAAAATAATAAAAAAGTTCTTGACTTATTAATTGCATATATGTAAAAATTATGTGTTTTTGCTTGCAGAAATATTTATATATGATACACTATACAACTATTAAATCGTTTTTTTATTTTTAAGGAGTATAAATTTATGAGTTTAAAAAACTTAAAAAAACTGTTATTAATATTAACATCATTACCTATCATCGCTTGTTCACAGGGTAATGGAGGATCATCTTCTGGTTCTTCTGCTTCATCTGATGCAGTTAGTTATTTGAAAGGCGGAGAAGGTGAATGGGTATTAAAAATAGATGATTTTACTATTAATCAAACTAATTTTATGAAGGATTTAGAAGCTTCTTTAGTGCTTCAAAGTGCTACACCAGAACAAATAGCTATGTATGCTAATGATGCTGCTACTAAACAAATGTATGCAGATCAATTAATAAGTTCTATATTATTATTGAAAAAAGCTGAAGAAGAAAAGTTTTTTGATACACAAGAAGCTAAAGATTTTATTAATCTTTCAATAAGAAATATTAAATTCCAATATTATTTGACTAAATTAATGGCTGATGCTTCTAAAAATATACCTGATCCAACTCCTGAACAGGCTAAAGCTTTCTTTGATCAAGCTAAACAGCAATTAACTCAAATGTATGGTATAACAGAATATAATACAGAAACAGCTCCTTATATTGCTCAGTTATATAAAAATACTTATGCTGAACAATTAGTACAAAGAGATTTAATGGATTTGAAAGATAAAGCAGTTATAGAAAGAAATACTGCAGTTTTAGGCGAAGCAAGCATACTTCCTCCTACAATAGGTCAGCAAAATACAAATGCTGCTATGCCTGCTCAAAGCAATGATTTATTACCAAGAACAAACAATTAAAATCTAATATAAATGGGAAAGGAAAATAATGTCTCAAAAAAATGAGAATAATGAAAAAAACATTAATCAAGAAAGCTCTGTAGCTGATAATAAACCTAAAGTTATAATAAAAAAGGCCAATAACAATAATAACAACAATAATGATGACGGCCAAGCTACAGCAAAAGTAAAGAAAAAAGTTATAGTAAAAAAGAAAATTATTATACATAATAAGGCTGAGAAACAAGAAGTTCAAAAGCAGGAAAATAATTCTGAAAATATAAAAAAATCTAATAGAGATAATAATAACAACAATAAAGAAAATAATAAAAATAAGAATTATTCTCATACTAATAAAGAACATAAAGACTTCAACAAAGAGAGTAAAGAAAATAAAGAAAACAAAATATATAAAGATACTCCTATTACTCCTCCTGTTGAAGATGTTTCTTCTTTCAAAAAAGATAATAAAAAAGACAA
Source organism: Brachyspira pulli (assembly GCF_036997785.1). Taxonomy (NCBI): domain Bacteria; kingdom Pseudomonadati; phylum Spirochaetota; class Spirochaetia; order Brachyspirales; family Brachyspiraceae; genus Brachyspira; species Brachyspira pulli. The sequence goes on along the minus strand of NZ_JAWLQI010000022.1, from coordinate 27,548 downwards.
CAAGAAAAGAGATTATGAGAAGAAAGAAAAAGAATACGATAAAAAATCTTCTCAAAAAGACTCTAAAGCTGAAGCTGCACAAAGACAAGAAAATAAAATCTTTAATAAACTTCAAGCTAAAAAACGTCAGCAGGAACAAAGACTTGCAAGTGTTGAAAAAGAAATCAGCATAATGGAAACTATTACTGTTGGTGATTTAGCTAAAAAAATGAATTTAAGAGCTTCAGACATAATATCCAAACTTATGGGAATGGGTACTATGGCTAGAGTTAATGATATAATCGACTCTGATACTGCTACAATTATAGCTGATGATTTCGGCTGTAAAGTTAATGTGGTATCTTTACAGGAAGAAGCTACTATTGAAGTAAAAGAAGACAGAGAAGAAGATTTGAAACCTCGTCCTCCAGTTGTAACAATAATGGGACACGTTGACCATGGTAAAACTTCACTTCTTGACGCTATAAGACATAGTAATATTACTTCTAAAGAAAGCGGCGGTATTACACAAAATATTGGTGCTTATAAAGTAAAAATACCTAGCGGAGAAATAGCATTTATTGATACTCCGGGACACGCTGCATTTACTATGATGAGAGCAAGAGGTGCTAAGAGTACTGATATAGTAATACTTGTTGTTGCTTCTGATGACGGTGTAATGCCTCAAACAGTTGAAGCATTGAACCACGCTAAAGAGGCTAATGTACCTATAATAGTTGCTGTTAATAAAATGGATTTACCTAATGCCAGTATGGATAAAGTAAAAGCTGCATTATCTGAATATGGTCTTACTCCGGAAGAATGGGGAGGAGATACTCAATATATAGGTGTTAGTGCCTTAACAAAACAAGGTATTAATGATTTATTAGAGGCTATTATTTTACAAGCTGAGATGTTAGAATTAAAAGCTAATCCTAACAGAGAGGCTATAGGTATAGTTTTAGAGGCTTCTCTTGATCAGGGCAGAGGTCCAGTAGGTACAGTTTTAGTACAAAATGGTACTTTGAAAATAGGCGATTATTTCGTATGCGGACTTTCTGTTGGTAAAGTACGTGCTATGGTTAATGATTTAGGTCAAAGAGTTACAAAGGCTTTGCCTTCTACTCCTGTTGAAGTTTTAGGTTTTGAAAAGACTCCGGAAGCAGGCGAATCATTCAATGTTATGCTTGATGAAAAAGAAGCTAAAGCTATAGCTGATAAGAGAGTACAATTAAAACAGCAAGAGGCTTTGAAAGCTAATGTTAAAGTTACATTAGAAAATCTTTATGAAAAAATAGCTTCTGATGCTATGAAAGAGTTTAAAGTTATTATTAAAGCAGATGTACAAGGCAGTGCTGAGGCTTTAAGAGATGCTTTAAATAAAATACAAAGTGATAAAATTCGTTTCGTTTCAATATATAGTGCCTCAGGTGCAGTTACTGAAAGTGATGTAAACTTGGCACATGCTTCTAATGCTATTATTATAGCATATAGAGTACGTCCTTCTGCTAAAGCTAGAGAATTGGCAGAAAAACTTGGAATACCTATAGAAAGATATGATATCATTTATGAGGCAATTGAATCTATTCAAAATGCTATGAAAGGTTCTCTTGAAAGACTTAAAAAAGAAGTTGATATCGGTACTGTTGAAGTTAGAGATGTATTCCATGTACCTAAAGTTGGTACTATTGCCGGTTGTTATGTAACTAGCGGTAAAATAGAAAGAAATGCTAGTGTAAGAGTAATGAGAGATAACGTTCTTATATACACAAGCAAAATATCAAGTTTAAGACGTGTTAAAGATGACGTAAAAGAAGTTGCTACTGGTTATGAATGCGGTGCTTCTATAGAAAACTTTAATGATATTAAGAAAGGCGATATATTAGAGATATTCAAGATTGAAGAAATAGCACAAGATTTATAATCTTTTGCATTTAAATATTTTATAAGCGATGAATTCATTACAAGTTCATCGCTTTTTTTATTGTTATTTTTTATTTTTATATATAATTTTATTTTTATTCATGTGTTATTACAGTATATATATAGATTTTATGTATGAAATGTATTGTAATTTGTAAAAAATGTTAACAGTTATGCTTAAAATAAAGTAAAATTTTTTTTTATTTATTTTTTAATTATTGATTATTTAATTTTATATGTTATAATAATATATATGAAAAATACATAATAATAGGAAATTTAATATGAAACAATACGTTCTTTTTATTTTGTTATCTATTATGTCTCTAGTATCATGTACCAAAAATACTGGCATAGTTGTAACAAAACCTGGTTCTGATTTAGTGCTTGCAAAGATGCATAGCGGAAATTGGACTGGTGTTACTGCCAATGGAAATACTTTAAATATAAAAGGCAGTCAAGAAAGTGATGGAAATTATACATTCAATAGTCCTGTACTTGGTATAGGTGCTATGTATAAAGATGAAAGCGGAAAATATTTATTGACAGTTCCAATGGGAAGCGATTTGGTTGTAGTTACAGTGTTAGAAGATGGAAAAAAAGCCATTGATGCTGTTTTGGATGTATTAGATGATGCTGGCGGGGAAGCAGTTATTGGCAATTTGGTTGATGTTATAGTAAAGGAAGGTGCTGGAAATCTTGATTTGAGTAATCCTGATAAAATACTTGCAGGAACTAACATTTCAATGGATAAATATAAAGAAGTGGAAAGTATATTGATGGCATCTAATAAAGATAGTTTTACTAATGCTGAAACTATAAAGTAATTTTTAGAGTGTGATTTATGAAAAAGAATTTTATAATAATATTTATTTTGATTAGTTTATCAAATGTTGTATTTGCTAAAGGTTTACCATTATCTACAGAAGTAACAGGGGAAGATTATAGCTGGATTAAAGGCAGACAAATGATTAGTTTGAATTTTAATCCTGGAATATCTGTATTTGCTCCTTTATATTTCAATGATATATTTAGACATGGAAAACATATAGCAGGTATGTTGGGTATGAATTTAGGAGATATAAGCACTTATTTAAATTATGCTGAAGTTAAGGGTTCATCTTGGTTTTTACCTAGAGTAGAGTATTCTTTATTTGTACATAATCAAATAGCTCTTGAGGCTGGAATAGGTGTATATGGAAGTGAGTATCTATTAAATATTAGTAAAGAAAATGCTGATAAATTTTTAGATTCTATGGGACAAGGTAATTATGCTGGTGTTGTTTCTTCTGATACTAAATTCAGAGCTTCATTTGTATTTATGCCTACTACATTTGGTGTTAAGTTTTATGGTAAGAAAAGACAATTTTATAATGCTTTCCGTTTAGGTATAGATGCATTTTTCTATACTATTGAAACAGAAAACGGCTTAACAGGAATAAAAACTACTCAGTCTATATCAGATGCAGCAGTTTATGTTTCTTATGAAATTGGCTGGAATATAGAATTATTCCCTACTAAAGAGTGGAGAGTAAAACCTATGATAGATATAGGACTTTTAGAAATTGGTTACTATGTAAGACCTTGGGCAGGCAATGTATATGGTGCTATACAAGGAAACTTAGGCGTTTTAACTGCTGGTTTTGTTCAAATGCCTTTACCTGCTTGGGAAAGCGTTCCTGGTTGGGCTAAAATAGTTTCTAATTTAAGAATAGGTTTATTCCCTAGAATAGGCGTTAGTATAAGATTTTAATGGATTGGATTATGAAAAAAATAATAATACTTATATTTGTTTTAATATTATCAATGAATACTGTGATGTATGCGGCAAGTTATGAAAATGTTAAACATGCTGTAGGCATAGATTTCGGTACTACAATATTTTCTGCTGTAACTTTGCCTGGTGTTGCTAATTTAATTTTTCAGCCAAAAAATGGTGCCGCTGAAAAATTATTTAAAGGCGGTTTTGGTATAAGATTTACATACAATTACAGATACTTACCTAAACAGGCAATAGATGCTACTTTTGGTATATATACTTTCAGTGGTTATTACAATGGAGTAAAAACTATTGGAGGAACAAGTAATTATGAAAAATTTTATAATGCAGATGTTGTTGCTATACCTGCTTCTATAGGTGTAAGATTTTATTTCAATAAAAGAGATAAAGATAATGGCTTCTTCCTTCTTCCTAAAGTTGGTATGACTATATTAGCTGTAAACGGCAGAGATTATCAGGTTAATAAACAGGAAAAGAGTGCTATAGCTAATTTCTATATATCTGGTGAAATGGGATTCAAGATAGATATGTTTACAAAAATGGGGGCTGAATGGCCAGTACGTCCATTTATAGATATATCAATACTAGATTTTGGTTATTCATTTACTCATGGAATAAGATTTGTACCGCTTCCTAGATTATCTATTGGGGTAGCATTCTAAAAGATATTATTAATATGAAAAATGAAATAGGTATGGTTTTTTACTGTACCTATTTTTTTTATAAATATAAAAATTTTTCTTGTAAATAAAAAAAATATTGGTATACTACTAGCTATATATATCTTATTCAACAATAAAAAATGTAAAAATTAAGGAAATTATTTATGAGTATTTCTTATGAAGACAGCGGAGTCAGCAGAGAGGAAGGATATAAAGCCGTTTCTCTTATGAAAGAAGTTGTAGCTAAAACTATGCATGAAAATGTGCTTAATAATATAGGCAGTTTTGGTGCTATGTATGAACTTGGAAAATATAATAATCCAGTTTTGGTATCAGGAACAGATGGTGTCGGTACGAAATTAGAAATAGCATTTTCTATGAAAAAATATGATACTATAGGAATAGATGCTGTTGCTATGTGTGTGAATGATGTACTTTGTCATGGTGCTAAGCCTATTTTCTTCTTAGATTATTTGGCTTGCGGAAGATTAAATGGTGAAACTGCTGCTTTGATAGTAAAAGGTATTGCTGACGGCTGTTATGAGGCTGGAGCTGCTTTGATAGGCGGTGAAACTGCTGAAATGCCTGGTTTTTATAAAGAAGGCGATTATGATATAGCAGGTTTTTGTGTTGGTGTTGTTGAGAAAGATAAAATCATTGATGGTTCAAAGGTTTCTGAAGGAGATGCTATTATAGGTATTGCTTCTTCTGGTTTTCATAGTAATGGATATTCTCTTATAAGAAAATTAGTTCGTGATTATAATGCGGTATATGAAGGCGAAAAAATTGGAGAAACTCTTTTAATTCCTACTAAAATATATGTTAAGAAAGTTTTGCCTTTATTAGATAAATATAATATTAAAGGTATGGCTCATATTACAGGTGGCGGACTTATAGAAAATGTTCCTCGTGCTGTTGCTAAAGGATATAAGGCTGTTATAAAAAAGGATAGCTTCCAAACTCCTAAAATATTTAATTATATTAAGTATCTTGGAAATATCAAAGAAGAAGAAATGTATAATACTTTTAATATGGGCATAGGATTTGTAATAATAGCTGCAAAAGAAGATAAAGATAATATTATAAATGATTTAAAAGAAATGAATGAATATGCTTATGAAATAGGTTATATTGCTAAAAATGAAAATGAGGATAAGAGTGATATATGCTTAGAATAGCTGTTTTAATTTCCGGCGGCGGAAGCAATTTAAAATCATTGATTGAATCACAGGATAATAATTATTATAAAATAGATGTTGTTATTGCTGACAGAAAATGCGGGGGCTTGAATATAGCTGAGAATGCTGGTATAAAAGCTGTTTTAATAGACAGAAAATTATACAAAGATGAATTATTCAAAAAAATAGATGAAGAACTTTCAAACATAGATTTAGTTGTATTGGCAGGATTTTTATCTATAGTAGATTCAAATTTTATAGCAAAGTGGGCTAATAAGATTATTAATATTCACCCTTCGCTTCTTCCAAAATTTGGAGGAAAAGGAATGTATGGTATTCATGTTCATGAAGCTGTTATAGCAAATAAAGAAAAAGAATCCGGCTGTACAGTACATTATGTTACTGACACTATAGACGGAGGTGATATTATAATGCAGGCTAGGGTAGAGGTAAAGGAAGATGATACTCCGGAAATACTTCAAAAAAGAGTATTAGTAGAGGAGCATAAACTTCTTCCTGCAACAGTTAAGAAATTATCTCAAGCTGTTTAATTATTTACCCATATAATAAATATAAGCTGACATTATTGATATTTCTCCAGATGTTTCATTACCTTCAGTATCTTCATCGCTGTAGCTGAAATAGCTTGATAATGGTGCATAATCATCTTCAGTTATATTGTAATCTATACTTGTTTTTATAATAGAATCATTCAAATCTGAAACTATTAATTTTGTATCATCACTTATTATACTGCTAGGTTTATTATTATATATGCTTGATATTCCAAAGAATAGTAATAATACTGCAGCTATAGAACCTATGTATCTTATTACTTTATATTTACTGAATGTATTTTTCTTGTTTACTATAATAGGTTTATTGCCTAAAAGTATAGATGACATAGAATCCAATTCATTTTTAAACTTCTGACATGATTTGCATTCTGATAAATGCTTTTCCATTTCAAATATTTCATCTGTATTTAAATCATTGTCTTTGTATCTGCTTATTAGCATTTCATAATATTCATGATTGTTTTTCATAAGCTCACCTCCATTTTTTGCATAATAGATAAGAGTTTTTTTCTAGCTCTGAAAATTCTAGTTCTTACTGTATTAACAGGAAGGTCTAGTTTTTCAGATATTTCATTATAAGAATAATTTTCATATTCAGCCATCATAAGCGGTATACGAAAATCATCTTCCAATTTTGCCAATGCTTCTGCTAGTATAATTTTATTAATACTATGATCATTATCTGATTCCTGCACCTCTGAATGTCTGTATTCTTTAAGTCTGTATTTCTTTTCTCTTTCTCTTTTTCTAATATGATCTATTGCTCTATTGAAGGACACTCTATAAAGCCAAGTATAAATCTTGCTTCTTCCTTCAAAACTTTCTCTTTTTATATAAAAGCTTACAAAAACGTCCTGCACTATTTCTTCTGCCTCATCAGTATTAGAAATAATGGAATAAACCAAATTAAACAATGGTTTTTTATATGTTTCTATAAGCTCTTTATAGGCTTCTTCATTGCCTATTTTAAAAGCATCTATATTATCTTCATAAGCCATAGTTTCGTTCATACTTACCCTTAAATTATTTCATTATTTCATCATACAACTATTTAGCTGTGCCTTTTGCTCAGGGGTTAGTACATTAATGATATCTAAATCCCTAACTATTCTCAAATAATCCCTTAATGCTTCCTGCTCTTTTTTGCTTTTTATTAATTCTTTTAATTTATTCCTATCAGTATTTTCTTTCATTAATTCCATTCTAATACTGTTTTCTATTCTTTCTATTTCAAATCTTATAGGTTCTTCTTCAGTGATGAATTTTATAGCAATATCATACATTTTATTTGCTTGTTCATCTGTAAGTACTATTCCTGCTCTTCTAAAAAACTGCAATGGATCATGACCTAATCTTTTATCAAAATCATCTCTGCCTCTATGTCTTGGACCTTTAGGGCCGCCTCCATGAGGACCTGGACCCATTGGACCTGGCTGACCTAAAAGAGTTAAAGATAATATCAATATTAGTGATGTGATGTATACTACTTTTTTCATAAACTCTCCTTACAAAACTGCTGTCAATTTTATTTAATGATCCTCTAAATCCATTTATTTAGACGATTTACAGATAAAAAAGTTCCCTTACTTTTGGAAAATTATATAATATTTTATCTTTTTTATATCAGTGTCGGAAAATAATTCTAAAATATCCAAATCACATGACATAATAAGATAGTCAAAATCTGCTTCTTTTCTCTTTTTTTCGTAAATAAGTTCTTTTATATTTTTTAAATTGATTTCATTTCTTTCATATTCTTTACTTATTTTGAAATCTATATCTTTTATTTCTTTTAATAGTATTTTTGCATCGTATGAATATTTATTTACTATTAATTTGATATTTTCTAATTGATCCTTTTTTATTTCTATACCAGCATCTCTAAGAAGTTTTAAAGAATTATCACTTATTTTAAAATTATCATTAGCGTATAAAATACTTATATTAAACAAAATAAAAATAAATATTATGAATTTTTTCATATATCTCCAATATAAATAAAGTAATTTAATTTTTTATTATTTTCCTTCTTAGACGAATATAAAAATCAAAAAGTTCCTTAAAAATAACTTCCAAATAACTTTATTTTGTATCTTTAAAAAAGTATTTTTTTGTACTATAATATTATAATTACAAAAATATTTTAATTACAAATATAAAGGTTCGGATATAAAATGTACAAAATAATTTCTTTTGATGAAAAACTGAGAAGGGTAAAAATACTTTACGATGACAATTCCAAAAATGCTATGTTTTCTTTAATGCGTTATATAAAGTCAAAGATAAATGCAGAGATGAAAGAAAAAGATAATGGCTATTTATTATTTAATGAAGATAAGAAATACTTTTTTTATATTGTAGAAAATGATGCTTTATATATAGAAGTATTAGAACATGATGATAAAGTGGCTTTTTCCAATTTCAAATATATGGAAGGAGAGTTTAAATCTTATATAGATGATATTAATTTGCTTCAAATAAATGAAAAGGTAAAAAATATAAATGCTGCTATAAAGGATAATATGTGGCTTGATTTTATGATTTCTGATTATGAAAAAGATTTGCATATTGTAGCCAGCAATGATTTAAGCTGTTATCATAGTATAGAAGTGATTTTTAAAAATGCTTCTTTTGTACAATGTTCAAAACATTTTAATGTATGTCCAAATGAGTATGATGTGTTTCATATTTGCAGCAGCGATGATATTGAATATATTAATAAAAGTTATAAAAATATCATAAATGAAAAGTATTCTATTATGATAAAAATTAAGCCTGATGATACTAATAGTTTCTTTTATATAGCTTGCGATGGTTTGGAATTTATAGACGAAGAAGTAAGATACGATTATGATTTTACTTCTTTATATTCTTCTGATAAGGAAAACATTATAAAGAAATATGATCTTAAAAAAGAAAATAATGCTTGGTATCAGGAAAAAGAAAATTCTCATAAAACATTAATATTTACAGATAAATTTTTAAATAGAAATGACACTATTGGTATATTATTTAGAATATATAAATTATGTTTTGCCAAAGTAAAGTATTTTAGGGCTTATCCATTTAAATTTGAGCCTTATAAATATGATTATAAAAAAGGATTCATTAAAACAGAACTTTGGGACGCTGAGTTTTTCAAACATACGGATTCCGGATATATGCTTGATTTAAGGTTTTTGCAGTCCATAACAGTTTATGAAGATTTCGTAAAATTATGCAAAGAACTGGAATCTTTTGAAAAATGATGTATTATTTATAAATGGATTTATTTCTTCAATTATTATTCGGTGCCTTCCTTGGTGCCGTATCTGGATATTATACTAATACAATTGCTTTAAAAAAGTTATTCTCAAATAATGGAATAATAGCAAGGGAAAAGGATAAATTTATTGATGAAATAAGTAAAATGATATCTGTAAAAATCATTAATTATGATTCTATATTTAAAGAAATCAAAAAAGATAAATTTAAAAATAATATAAAAGAATTCTTCAAAAATGTAAAAGATAAATTAATATCAAAAACAGCTATAAAAATAAAAGATATAGTAGGATTTAATAAAACAAAAGATAATATTGTAAATTGGACTAAAGAAAATACAAAAGATTCTGTTATATTGATACTAGATAATATATTTAAAAATGTTAAAGTTAAACAGATTGCAGATGATAGACAAGTTAAATATATTATTAATAATGTAATAGATTCTTTTGTATCTTATGACAGAAAAAATAATTTAATAAATACTACTCTAAAAAAAATAGCTGATGATGAAAAATATAAAATTATATTAAAAGAGATTATAGACAATATATTTACTAATTTATCTAATAAAGAAAATGAAAGCGATGATGAAAAATTAATAAGATCTTTGATTGAGTATTCAAATATAGAAAATTGTTTTTATGATTTTCTTTCTTCATTGTCTTCTAAAAGAATAAATGATTTATTTACTGTAGATGATATTTCTGAAATAAAAGATATTATCAATCAGTTATCAAGAAATAAAGATTTTGAAAATATTATTGATTATGTAATAGAAGAATTATATTTAAAATTAAAAGATACTGATAAAACTATATATGAATTATTAAATCCAAATATAGCAAACAGATTGAATTTAATATTATCCGATATACTTCCAAAATTGATAGATGTAATAATTCCAATAATAAATGAAAATAAATTAAGATTAGATGCTATTATAGAAGAAGCTGTTGATGAAGAAATAGAAAATATAGACGGTGTTTTTTGGCAGTTTATAGTAAAATTGATAAGGAAAGTTTTTTTACAGGATATAGCAGCAAGATATAAAATAGTTCAAAAGATTATAGAATATGTAGAGAAATATAAAGAAAATTCTGATGATATTATTAAAGCCATTACAAATGATATTGTTAATTATTTAAATGATACAAAAATTTCTGTTATATTAAAAAATGTTAATAATATAGATAATGTAAAAAACATAATAAAAGATATTGTATTATTTAATATAAGAGAGATTCCTGATTCTTGGATAGAAAAGTTCTTAAATATGAGAATAGATATATTAGTAGATTCTAATATGATAAAGGATTTATATACTTTCTTAGAAAAAGAGATTATTAAATATATATCATCAAATTCTATTATAGAAAAAATTAAGTCAGTAGTAAATAAAAAAATAGATTCTTTAAATGCTGATAAATTGAAATTAATTTTAGATAATGAAAAAATTATAAGCCTTATTAATCAAAATAAATCAAATATAGAAAATTACATATTTGATATTTATAATCAATACAAAGATAGAAATATTAATAGTTTATTTGAAGATATTGATTATATATTTGAACTGTTATTTGAATTATTTGAAAATATAATAAATAAATATTCTGATAAAGATTTAAATGAATTTATTATAAATAAAGAAAGTCAGATAAACTTTTTTATAGATAATAATGCCTATAATTCAGTATTAAGTTTTTTGAGTAAAGAGAAAGTTTTTATATCAAATATAATAGATTCTCTTGTAATAAAAACAATAAAAAATAATATGGGCAAGCTCAATAAAGATGAAATAGCTAGAATGGCGAATGATTTTATGGGTAAGGAATTAGAGCCTATAAATATGTTAGGTGCTTTACTAGGACTTGTATTTGGATTATTTACCGCTTATTTATTTCCTACAAATTCATTTAATCCTTCTTTAGGATATTTAAATTATATAGCAGAGCCTTTAGTATATACTTTTATAGGCTGGATAACAAATGTTCTTGCTATTTATTCTATATTTCAGCCTTATGAGCCTTTATTCGGTATAAAGAAAAAAGTTTTTTGGGGTGCTGTGGCATGTGAGAAAAACAGATTTGCTGCTTCAATGTCTGATTTCGTTAATGATAGGCTTATGGAGAAAGAGGGTATATTAGATATACTCGATAATAAAAAAGATATAGAAAATAATTTGATTAAAGATAATTATAAAACATTCTTTAATTATATGCTTGAAGATGATAAAATAGTAAGTTTTAATATATTTTCAAGTTTAAAAAATAATTTGAATAATATTATAAAAGGAAGTATAAATTCTATAAAATCTGGAGTTATTCAATTTATTATAAAAAATAATTATTTAGATAAAATAAAAGAAAATAAAAACATTAAAAAATCAATTATAGATTATACTAATAGTAATATAGATAATATATTGATATCTATATTAAACTCTTTATTAAAAAATATTGATGTTATTCCATTAAAAGAATTTATACAAAACATAGTAAGAAATAATTTAAATGATTTAAGCAGATTTAAAAATATAATAGTTGCTAATATGATAAAGGCTCTTAATTCAAATTCTGTGAGAGATAGAATATTTGTTATAGTTACTGATTTACTTGATAATGAAATATCTAAAAATGGTGATAAAAAGATAAAAGATATGTTTGGAGGAGAAATTCTCAATCTGGTTAAAACTAATAATGAATTTATATTTTCTATGATGAATAAAAAATTGAATGAAACTTTAAATAATAATAGATATGAAATAAGAGATATGATTTTAGAGAATGTTCCTGTAAAAAATGATTTTGTTGTAGATTTAGTTGATAGAATAATATTAAATTTAATCAATAGAAAGATTCCTGTTTTTATCAATGATATGAAATATAATATTATGAATATAAGTTTTGACTTCTTAGATGATAATATTTTATCAAAAAAAGTTACTTATTTATTCGGAGATGAAAAACTTTATGAGGTGAATAGTTTAAGAAAGTATTTAGATGACACTATAGATAATAATCAAAAAATGATATTCAATGTTTCAAATATGTTATTTGAAGTTTTAGTTAATAATTTGGATAATAAAATAATAGAGAAATATATAAATTTATTTTTGAAAAATACAGATTATGATTTTTATGAATTAATAAGAAAGTTATGCATTAATATTTATAACAATAGAGATAATGTTATTACAAGTATTAGAAATTATATAGAAAATAGACTATATCCTATTAGTATAAAAGATTGTATAAATATAGAAAAATATTTTGATGATGTGTTTAATGATATTTTTAAATACTCAAAGAATGGTATAGAAGAATTTTTGATTCATATATCAAATGATGACAATTTAATTGATTTAGATAATTTGAAAGAATCTCTTTATAAATTGCTTGAAACTTTAGAGCATGATGAATTAATAAATAATACAATATACATAGAATCAAAGAAAATATTATCAAATTTAAGAAATGATTTGCTTGATATTATAGATGATGAAACAAAATATTATTTTTTGAATTTGATTATTGATTGTGCCAAAGATGATATTAATTTGATAATAGAAGCAATAGATTTTTCAAAGATTACAAGAGAAGAAATAGATAATATGAATCCTAAAAACATACATGATGTATTTAATTCTTTTGCCAAGAAGTATTTAAATAGATTAAAATTATACGGTATGTTTGGAGGATTGGTTGGAGTTTTGCTTGTTATTATCAAGTGTGTAAATACGGTTAATGCAGATGTCTTTAATGTTCTTAATATTATTGTTATAGTATTAACAGCCATTTTATCAATATTTATGATTATTAATATAGTAAAGAATATTTAGTTTAAAGTATTTGAGCTTTATTTAATACCCCGCCCTTTAAAGTTTATTAATTTATTTTGAATTATAATACTATTATATTTATAGCTTAATTAGAAATTCCAGCACCCGCCCAAGTTTTGTTTAAATTTTAAAACTTTATTTAACGCACGGTAAACTAAATATATAATATAATAAAATATTGAATTATAAATAAATTTATATTTTTAGCTTTATTTTGCGTGCGTAGAGTAGACTATATTAAAAAATATATATTGTGTATATAGTTAAAAAAGTGTATAAATATTATGAAGATTTGTAAAATACAGAGTTTTTAATATATAAATGATAAAAAAATATATTTTTGGTATAAATTGTTTAAAACTTTTTTCAAAATTATTCGTCTAAAATAAAGACAAATTGAGATTGATAAAAATAGATTGTATGCTATATATTATATAAAGCAGGGGTGAATTGAATGAGAAATTTTATAGAATTAGTAGTAAAAAGACCAGTAGCGGTTTTCATGTGTATGATAGCTGTGCTTATATTGGGCTTTGTAAGTTTAAGTAAATTGGCAGTAGATTTTTTACCGGATATGGAACTTCCATATATTACAGTAAGAACAGAATACGAGAATGCAGGCCCGGAAGAAGTTGAAAAATCAGTAACTAGAATAGTAGAAAATGCAGTTGCTACAGTAAGCGATATTAGTACAATAACATCTACTTCAGAAGAAGGACAATCAAGCGTTTTTATAGAGTTTAACTGGGGAACTGACTTAGCGGTTGCTACTGCTGATGTTAGAGAAGCAATAGATACAGCAAAAAATTCACTCCCAGATGATGCTGAAAATCCAACAGTACTTAAGTTTTCAACAGATATGATGCCTATTATGGAAATAGCATTTTTCGGTACAGATAATTTAGGAGCATTATATAATTTAATAGATAATCAGGTACTAAATAAAATAGAACAGGCTTCAGGAGTTGCAAGAGCTGAGATTAGAGGCGGACTTAAAAGCGAGATGAAAGTTGATTTAGTTTTGAATAGACTTCATGCTTATGGTATAGATATTAATAGTATAGTTTCACTTTTATCTTCAGAGAATCAAAATCTATCAGGCGGAGATACTTATGAAGGAGTTTATAAATATACTTTAAGAACAATGGGAGAGTTTACAACGGTAGAAGATATTGAAAATACAGTTGTGGCATTAAAAACAAATGATACTCCTATAAAATTAAAAGATGTAGGCAGAGTTTATCAAGGATACAGCGATGATTCAGAAATAGTAAAAATTAATGGAATGCCTGCAATATCAGTTTCTGTTAATAAAGAATCAGGCGGAAATTCAGTTAATGTATCTAAAGCAGTTCAAAAACAATTAGCTAATCTTAATCTTCCCGAAGGAGTTGAATACGAAATTTTATTCAATAGTGCTGACAATGTAAATGAATCTATAAAAGGTGTATTAGATACAGCTTGGCAGGGAGGTTTATTTGCCGTTATAATATTAATGCTTTATTTATGGAATATTAAAACAGTTTCTATAATAGCGGTTTCTATTCCTATATCAATAATTATCACTTTTACATTAATGTATTTTATGGGAATAACTTTGAATATAATATCATTATCAGGACTTGTTTTGGGTATTGGTATGATGGTAGATAACTCCATTGTTGTGCTTGAAAATATATTCTATTACCGAAATAATGGTTATGGAAAATATTCATCTGCTATAAATGGTACTTCTTCTGTTGCTCTTGCTATATCCGCTTCTACACTTACAACAATAGCAGTATTTTTACCATTCCTTTTTGTTGAAGGACAAACAGGACAATTATTTAGAGATTTATGTATTACAGTAACAGTATCTATGATAGGTTCTTTATTTGTGGCACTTACTATAGTTCCTATGCTTGGAGCTAGACTTGTAACAAATAAAAAGACTAAATTTTTAATACCTATAGAAAATTTTGTTAATAAAAACTTTCATGACAGAGTTAATAATTTGTATTCATCAATACTTCATTATTCTATAAAAAATAAGAAAAAAGTATTGATTTCATCTTTATCAGTGATACTTGTAATAATAGCATTAGGCTTGATATTTATAGGTAAAGAAGGATTTCCTACTTCAGATGAAGGACAATTTAAGATAGATGTAAAAATGCCGGTTGGTACAAAATCCGAACAAACACAATCATTTGTAACAAGAATGGAAAGCGATATACAAAATATAATAGGCGAAGATTTTGACAGAATGCAGTCAAGAGTAAAATCAGGTTCAGAAGAAAATACAGCAGAAATAAGAATACAATTAAGAGAGAAAAGCGAAGGAAGAAAAAAGTCAGTTGATGAATATATAGAATTAACAAGAAATGCTTTAACACCATATCCTGCACAAATTAATATAGCAGCTATAACAACTTCAGCAATTGGCGGCGGCGGAAGAAACGGAGGAACAGGCGGACAGGAAATAGAAATAGAAGTAGTAGGAGATGATTTGGATAAAGCCACAGAAATTGCTAATAATATAATTTCAGTAATAACAGATATAGAAGGTATAAGAGAACCTAGATTAAGCAGAGATGACTCTAATCCGGAATTAAAAATATATGTTAATAGAGAAATAGCAGCTAAAATGGGTATTAATGTAAATACAATAGCTAATATAATAAAAACAAGTTTTGCAGGAACAACAGCTACAACTATGACTCCAGCTAATTCAGATGTTACAGATATAGATGTTAATGTTCAATTAGGAGAGCCGGACAGATTAAAAATAGATGATATATCAAGACTTATGATACCTACAACAGCAGGAATAGTACCTATATCATCAATAGCTACAGTAGAAAAAAGTTACGGCCCTACAGAAATAGAAAGAAAGGACAGTACTAGAATAACAACAATAAAAGCCTCAGGATATAATAGAGCTTTAAGCGATATAATGATTGATGTTCAGGAAAAAATAAAAAAAGAAGTATTCGTACCTTCAGGATTTAATATTAATTATACTGGTGATTTTGAAGATATGAATGAGGCATTTTTACAGCTTCTTCAGGCTTTGATATTGGCATTAGTTTTAGTTTATGCAATAATGGCAAGTCAGTTTGAATCATTTATAGCACCTTTTGTAATAGCATTGGCTATACCATTTGGTTTTGCCGGTTCTTTAATAGCTTTATTTATAGGAGGACAAACTTTAAGCGTATACAGCGGAATAGGTTTCATAGTTTTGATTGGTATTGTAGTAAATAATGGTATTGTACTTATAGACTATATGAATCAGCTTATGCATGAAAAACGTATAAGCGGAGATGAGGCAGCATTAGAATCAGGCCCAAGACGTTTAAGACCAGTATTAATGACTACTTTAACTACTATACTTGGACTTTTGCCTATGGCATTATCAGGCGGAAGCGGAAATGAAATGTATCAGCCATTATCTTTAGCCATACTTGGAGGACTTTTGCTTTCAACAGCATTTACTTTGATAATAGTACCTACAGTTTATGCTGCTATAAGAAATAAAATACCTCTAAAAGATTATGAGAAAAAAGATATGGAAAGCAGAAACGATTTTAGTAATTATGATACAGTAAATGTGACAGGTAAGTGATATTTTTTTCATAAATTGTTTATTTTGTTTGATGGGGCTTTATTATAAAATAAAGCCCTATTATTTTTTATATTAATATTCTATGCTATATTATATATAATATAAATTTGTAATTAATTTAAAATTGTATATACTATATATAGTATATAAATACTAGAATTCAATATAGTAGGATATTAAGTGAAGAAAATATTTACAGACATACCTCATCCAATAAAAGAAATAGCAAGAATATTGCATGTTGAAGGCTTTCAGTGTTTTTTAGTTGGCGGAGCAGTTAGAGATTCAATAATGGGGCTTACTCCTCATGAATATGATATAACTACAGATGCGAAACCAGAAGATGTGCAGAGAATATTTAAATATACTATTCCAACAGGAATAAAGCATGGCACTGTGCTTGTTATTATAGAAGATATGCATGTAGAGATTACAACTTTCAGAAGTGACGGAAATTATAGTGATGGAAGGCACCCAGATAATGTTGAATATGCTTCTAATATAGAAGAAGATTTGCCTAGGAGAGATTTAACAATAAATGCTATGGCTTATAATGTTTTAGACGGAACACTTATTGATATGTTTGACGGTATGAAAGATATTAAGCGTAGAATAGTAAAATCTGTAGGAAATCCTTATGAGAGATTTATGGAAGACGGACTTAGAATAATGCGTGCTATAAGATTTGCTACTAAATTGAATTTTGATATAGAGAAAGAAACTTTTGAAGCTATAACGCATTCTACCGGTATGCTTGCTTCGATAGCGGCAGAACGTATAAGAGAGGAGTTTAACGGTATATTATTATCAGATAATCCTTTCAGAGGTTTAGAGTTATTAAGAAAAACAGGAGTTCTTCCTTTAATATTGCCGGAACTTATGCAAGGTTATGGAGTTACTCAAAATAAATTCCATAAGTATGATGTTTATTATCATATACTTCATACTATACAGGCAGTTGAGCCTTTAGAAACAGAAGAATTAACTTTATTGGTAAGATTGGCGGCATTATTCCATGATATAGCAAAACCTATGGTTCAGAAGAAAGTATCAAAGCAAGATGACCCCGTTTATTATAATCATGAGGTAGTAGGTGCCAGTGTTGCCAAAAAAATAATGAAAAGATTAAAATACTCTAATTCAGAGATAGATTTTGTAACTTTATTGGTAAGACAGCATATGTTCTATTATCAAGATGAATGGACTGATGGTGCGGTTAGAAGATTTATGCGTGCTATAGGGGTTGAGAATATAAAACCTCTTTTAAAGCTTAGAGAGGCTGACAGGCTTGGAAGCGGTCATAGGAAAGATAAGGAAAGTAAGGCTATACCTAAACTTTTAGCTAGAATAGATAAGATAATAGAGGAAGAGAATGCAATTACAGTAAAAGATTTGAAAATAGACGGAAATGACTTGATTAATGAGTTTAATTTAAAACCTAGTCCTTTAATAGGTAAGATATTAAATTACTTGCTTGATTTAATATTAGATGAGCCGGAATTAAACAATAGGGAATTTTTATTAGAAAAAACAAGAACATTTTTGGAAAGTAATAACATAAAAGATGAGGCTTAAGAGAGATGTACCTTCTTGCAGATATCGGAAATACAAGAGTTAAGTTGGCAATGTTTGAAGATACTAATGTTCCTATTTATTATGAAGCTATAGAACATAGTAATGCTTTAGATTTGGTAAATGCATTAAATAAAATAAAGAATAATCACCCATATATAGAAAATGTATACTACAGCAGTGTTTCATTGAAGGTAAATGATTTATTTGAGGGCAGTGTAGAGGATTGTTTTAATATAAAGCCTTATAGGGTTACTCATAGTGATATAAAATTAAAAGATAATTTATATGAGCCTAAAAATGCTGTAGGTATAGACAGGCTTTTATCTACTTATGCTTCTATATGTCTTGAGGGCAGCAGTGATGAAGATAAATATGCTTCAATAGTTATAGATATGGGAACAGCTACAACAATAAGCATAATGCTTTCAGATTTTACATTTTTGGGCGGTATGATAATAGCAGGTACAAAAACAAGCTATCAGGCATTATCTAACTGTACATCTTTACCGTATTATGAGATAGGAGCAGTTGAAAATATACCTAGTCCTATAAGCAATAATGTAAAAGATGCTCTCATGTCAGGGGCTATGTATAATACAATAGGAACAGTTAATTATGCCGTTTCAGAAACTAAGAAATTCATAAAATCCAAATATAATATCAAATCAAAAATATTTTTAACAGGCGGAATATCTAATTTAAAACTTTTAAAATGTAAAATTTATCCTTTTTTAGTTTTACAAGGTATATATTTTAATATGATAGATAATAAAAATACTATATGATTATATATTATGTAATAGTTCGTTTGTTATTATGATAATATTTTATTTTATTGTACTAAAAATATAGTTTTTCATTGTCTATAATTTGACAAATGGGAAAAAACTGATATACTTTAAACTATATATAAGAAAAGAATATAGGAGTTTTAAATGACTACAGGTAAAGTTACTATACAAAATGATACTGGTCTTCATGCTAGACCTGGTAATGAGTTTGTTACATTCATAAAATCGCTAACAGGATGTAAAATTGAAATAGAAAATGAAGCTGGAAAAAGAGTTAATGCTTCATCACTTTTAAAGGTTTTATCTTTAGGTGTAAAAAAAGATTCAGTACTTACTGTTTATTGTGACGGTGAGAATGAAGAGGAAAATTTAAAGAAAATAGAAGAATTTCTTGCTAATTTAAAAGACTAATTTTTTTTGGAATTTGTAATATGGAAAAAAGAATTACTGGAATAGGGGTATCCCCTGGTATAGCTATAGGAAAAGTCTATTTATTTATTAAAAAAGACTTGGTAGTGTCTAAATGTCCTTGTAAAGATATAGTTGATGAGCAAAAAAGGTTGTTAGATGCTAGAAATAAATCCAAAGAACAACTTTTAAAAATAAGAGAAGCTACAGCTAAAAAAGTTTCAGAAGAAAAAGCTGCTATATTTGATGCTCATATAACTTTACTTGAAGATGAGGATTTACTTGAAGAAGTTAATAATATTATAGCCGATGATAAAGTATGTGCTGATTATGCCTTATCACAAGGAATAGAAGTTTATACAAATATTCTAAGCGAAGTAGAAGATGAATATTTGAGAGAAAGAGCTGGAGATTTAGCTGATATTGCTGACAGATGGATAAGAAACATTCAAGGTAATGAAATAGCAGATGTTTCTAGTCTTCCAAAAGATTCAATAGTAGTAGCTAGAGATTTAACTCCTTCTGATACAGCTAATCTTGATTTAGATAATACTTTAGGATTTATTACAGAGATCGGCGGACGTACTTCACATACTTCTATAATGGCCAGATCTTTAGAGCTTCCTGCTGTCGTAGGTATTGGTGAAATATTAAAAGACTTAGAAAATGATCAGACTATAATACTTAACGGTAATACAGGAAATGTTATAATAGATCCTACAGAAGAATCTATAAAAGAATGCTTGAAACTTAAAGATGAATTTGATAAGAAAATGGCATTATTAAAAGAATATGCCCATAGAGATGCTGTATCTAAAGACGGTACAAAAATTAGGGTATATGCTAATATAGGTTCTCCAGCAGATTTAGGCGGAGTTCTAAAAAACGGTGCTGATGGTATAGGTCTTTATAGAACAGAGTTCCTATTTATGGAAAACACAGATTTCCCTACAGAAGACGAGCAATTTAAAGCTTATAAAGAAGTTGCTGTTGCTATGAGCGGTCATACTGTTACTATAAGAACTATGGATATAGGCGGCGACAAATATTTGCCTTATTTAGAAATGCCTAAAGAAGAAAATCCAGCATTAGGTTGGAGAGCTTTAAGAATATGTTTAGATAAAACTGCTATTATTAAAACTCAGTTTAGAGCTTTGCTTAGAGCTTCTGCTTTTGGTAAAATAAAAGTTATGCTTCCTATGATAGTTTCTTTGGAAGAATTAAGAAAGGCTAAAGCTATATTCAATGAATGTAAATTGGAACTTATGAAAGAAAACATTGAATTTAATGAAGCTTTAGAATTAGGTATGATGATAGAAACTCCTTCTGTTGTATTTAGAGCTGAGTCTTTTGCAAGAGAGGCCGATTTCTTCTCTATAGGTACCAATGACTTAACTCAGTATACATTAGCTTCAGATAGAGGTAATGAAAGAATAGCTAGTATATGTGACCCTTATAACCCTTCTGTACTTATAGCTATAAAAATGGCTATAGAAGGAGCACATGCAAGCGGTATTATCATTTCTATGTGCGGAGAGTTGGCAGGAGATTTACTTGCTGTGCCATTACTTTTCGGACTTGGTCTTGATGTATTCTCTATGTCTGCTATATCAATACCAGAAGTTAAGAAAATGATAATTTCTTTAGATAAGGCTGAATGTAAGATGTTAGCTAAAAGAGTACTTACTTTGGATACAGCTGAAGAAGTTAAAGCTGAATTATTAAGATTCATAGAAGTACATGAAAGAGGCGGTACTGTAAGTTATTAAAGATATATTAAACTTAAAAGATTAAAAGGGGTTGATTTTATTTAATCAGCTCCTTTTTTATTGCAAATTATTTTTCTATGAAATGAATGTACTATATATTTGTTCTATATATGATATTCATTGAGCTTATTATATAAATTGTATGAATTTAGATTTGAAGTTATTTGATACAATAAATATTTATGAATAGTATCTAGCGTATATGCCGCAAGGAAGAATTATATTAGAATTTTCTGTAGGGAGTCCTATTTCTCCGCTTTCAAAAGTGCCGTTATATTTTATTGAAGTTGATAAAATATTTTTTAATGATATATGAGAAAAACTTGCAGTGTAGCAATTAATTAAAAATAGAATAGGGGAGTCAGATAAAAGTTTAACGCATTCTTCTACCAATCTTGTTAAACTTGTTTCTATTTGCCAAAGTTCTCCATTAGGGCCTCGTCCATATACAGGAGGATCCATAATTATTACATCATATTTTCTTTCGCGTCTAACTTCTCTTAAAACAAATTTAATTACATCTTCTATAATAAATCTAACTTTTTTTTCTTGAAGATTATTTATTTCAATATTTTGTTTAGCATGTCCTACAATCTTTTTTGAGGCATCAACATGAACAACTTCATTACAATCAGCATAAGCACAAGCAACGGTAGCTCCGCCAGTGTATGCAAATAAATTTAATGCTTTTATCTCTTTATTTTTATGAGTAGTAGATTTTTTTTCTTTAATTTTATCTATAATGAATTGCCAATTAACAGCTTGTTCCGGAAATAGTCCAATATGTTTAAAATTAGTGAATTCTATTTTAAATGATAAATCTTGATATTTTATAATAAAATTATCTTTAGGCTTATTAATATATTGCCAATAACCGCCGCCTTTATCAGAGCGATGATATATAGCATCTAAATTATTCCATTTCGATAGGCTTTTAGACCAAATAACTTGAGAATCCGGGCGGGATACTAAAAAGCCGCCTATATTCTCAAGTTTTTCGCCTTCACCGCAATCTATAATTTTATAATCTTGCCATTTGTTAGCTAAAAGCATAATATTTATTTTTAGTTAGTGTTATCTTTGATTATAATAAGTAACATCATTTCTTACTATAACAATATCTACTCTTCTATTTAAAGCACGCCCATCAGGTAAATCATTAGATGCCACTGGTCTAGTATCTGCATATCCCGCAATAGAATATTTATTTCTATCAAGCTTTCCAGTCTGATCATTTTCAAATAATTTCTCTAAAATAACCATAGCTCTGGCAGAAGAAAGTCCCCAGTTATTACCAAATTTCTGTTCAGTAATACTTCCTCTAATAATAGAACCAGAGTCTGTATGACCTTCAATTCTTATATCATTTGGGATACCGCTAAGCAATGAAGCCAATTTAATAAATGTTTCTACATTATTTTGACTGTCTATTATATTAGTAGAAGCTGATTCAAAATATTGGTCAGCACCAAGACTTATAACAAATCCTCTTTCATCTTCTTCTACCCTTACTTTCTTACTTTTTATTTCAGAGTCTAAAACAGCCATAGCTCTATCAATACTCCTTCCCATAGAATATCCTCTGTCTGTAGATGGAAGTGTATTAGCATTAGCTCCTCCATAAATAAGTTTGCTTTGAGACAGTGTAGCACCTCCCGGCATAACTCCGAATGAACCTTGGAATGCTGTAGCAATAAGTTGTATAGCAGAGTCATTAACAGAACTAGACATTGTTGCAAGAAGCATTACGAAGAATGTCAATACTAATGTTACGAAGTCTCCATAAGTTTGAAGCCATAAAGGAGCTGAAGGGCCCGGTACTTGAGCCTTATCACCTGCTTTTTTAGCTTTTTTACCAAATTTAATAGTAGCCATTATTTACCTCTGAATTATTATCTATCTCCAACTTGTTCATTAACTTTCTGACGCTGAGCAGGAGGCAAGAAAGATATAAGTTTATCTTTTACTATTCTAGGGTTATCACCTGCCTGTATAGATAATATACCTTCAAGCATAATACTTTGAACAGTAGCTTCTGAAGCATGTCTTGCTGCTAGTCTTCCAGCTATAGGCAAAGCAAAACCGTTAGCTATAACAGATCCGTAATATGTAGTAATAAGTGCTACCGCCATACCAGAACCGATAGCATCAACACCGCCGCCGCCGCCCAAACTTCTAAGCATGATTACAAGTCCGATTAATGTACCAATCATACCCCAAGCAGGATATAATGAAGCAGCATCTTCAAATACTTTTTTAATTGTATCATGCCTTGCTTCTACGTTATCTATTTCTGTATTAAGAATGTTTTTTACAAGCTCTGGATCTGTTCCGTCTACTACAAGCTGCATACCTTTTTTAAGTAAAGGATCTGAAATTTCTTGTATATCATCTTCTAATACTAATAAACCTTCTCTTCTAGCTTTTTCTGAAAAACTTAAAAGTGTTATAATAATTTGTGCTTCATCATAATCAGGTTTTTTCAAAAGAACTTTTATAGCTTTAGGAACACCTAATATAGTTCCTAAGTCATTAGCAACTAAAAGCGAAGTTGTACCTCCCAAACCTGTAACGACTACAGATGCAAAGTCAACCATATGACCTACATTACCGCCTCCTGAAATGATACCGAATAAGTTAATAACTATAACTAATACAACACCTAATGGTACAAATATATCCATATTTTGACCTCTAACTAAAATTTATTTTTTCTTTTAAATTGTTTATTCTTCGTTACCATAGAATGAAGGTTTTTTTACACTGTTTTCACAAACTATTCTGCTTCTATATTCTACTATTCTATTAAGTACTGTTTCAAAGCTATCTTTGGTTACAACCTTCCTTCCTGATAACATTGTTATTACTAAATCAGGAGTCTCCTCCATAAACTCTATTTGATGTGGATTTACATATAATATACTTCCATCAAACCTTGTTATGTGTATCATAATCAGAAACTCCTAACTCTATTATACTATAAAATTATAAAAAGTCTATTTATTATCTCTTAAGAGCTATAACTTCCTGAAGCATTTGGTCTGCTGTAGTTATAGTTCTAGCATTAGATTGGAAACCTCTTTGAGTTACTATCATATCAGTGAATTGTTCACTCAAATCAACATTAGACATCTCTAAAGTACCAGCTTTAATAGATCCTCTTCCTTCTGCTGAAGCAACACCTATGTTAGCAGCACCAGAGTTATTGCTTTGTACAAATAAAGTATCACCTGCTTTTTCTAAACCGCCAGCATTGTTGAATTTAGCTAAAGCAACTTGACCTAAAGTTTTTCTGTTTCCGTTAGTGAATACACCAGTTATTTGACCGCTGTCATCAAAGCTGAAACCTTCTAGCATACCCATAGTATAACCGTCTTGTTCTATAGCTTTAGTTGTTGATGGTGATTCAAATTGAGTAATACCATTGAATAAACCAACTTCACCCATAGTAAGATTGATAGTTTGATTTACTTCTCCTTCAGTACCTTGATAAGTGAAAGATACATTAGGCATTAAAACACCTTCAGTTTGAGTGTTAGTTCCATCGCTTACTGAAATCAATGAACCAGCATCATTGAATACTAATTGGAAAGTATTGTTTCCGCCGCCTTGTACTGGATCACCAGCTGAAACGCTAACGCTTCCTTCAGTTGCTTCTGGTACATCTATTACCATATCCCATCTGTTAACATCTGTTCTAGTGAAAGTAGCTCTTAATTGACGAGGTATACCTGTAGAATCATATATTGTTAAATCAGATTGATGTGTTTCTCCGCTTTTTTGTAAGTTACAGAAGAATTTTGTATTAGCTGTAGCTCTTGCAGGGTCTTTTGAACCTACTGGTATAATAATATCTTCTACACCAGCAGCAGTGTTTAAATCCATTTCTCCAGTTTCTGGATTAAGTACAGCATTCCAACCTTGTACTTTATAACCGTTAGAAGGATTTACTAAATATCCGTCTTTATCTAAAGAAAAAGCACCATTTCTAGTATAATAAGAATTATTGCCTCTTTTTTCAATAAAGAAACCTTCTCCCTGAATAGCTAAATCAGTGTTTACACCTGTAACTTGTAAAGCACCTTGAGTATGTATAGTGTCTATAGTTGCAACCATCATACCTAAGCCTACTTGTTGAGGGTTGATACCGCCTCTATCTTCTTGGGGCTTAGCTGCTCCGCTTAAAGATTGGCTTATCATATCCTTAAAAGTAACTCTACCTCTTTTAAATCCGTAAGTATTAACATTGGCAATGTTATTTCCAACTACATCCATTCGAGTTTGATGATTTTGTAAACCAGACACGCCGGCAAATAATGAACGCATCATAAGGCGTATTCCTCCAAAAAATTAATATTTCTTATATAAGATTTTCGGTATAATTGAAATTTGTTTAATGTTTTTTTTAAGGATTTAGAAATTATGTAAACTTAGCTTTTTTGTTAAAATTCTATGTTATTTATGTAATTTTAACTTATTTACTACTATTATATGTCATAGAAATTGTATAGAAAAAACTTTTATATATTAAAAAATTATACAATCATAAAAAGTTTTAATTCAAATTAAATCTATACTGCAATGCCTCTGTAACATGATTTACTCCTATAATATCTTTATCTTCCAAATCAGCTATAGTTCTTGATACTTTTAATATTTTATTATAGCTTCTGGCACTCATTGAAAATCTTTCCATAGCCATATTAAGTAGATTTTTAGCCTTATCATCTAATATGCAGAACTTTTCAGTATCTTTTATGCCCATAGATGAATTTGAAAATATTTTAAGTCCATTTTCTTTGAATCTTTTTTCTTGTCTTTTTCTTGACTCAGTAACTATTTTACGCATAGAGGCAGAACTTTCTCCATCGGCTTTTGAAATCATTTTATTGTATTCAACAGCACGTACTTCTATTGATATATCTATTCTGTCAAGTATAGGGCCTGAAAGTTTAGCAATGTATTTTTTTCTAGCTATATCAGAACATCTGCATGTATGTTTTTCATCTCCGTAATATCCGCAAGGACAAGGATTCATAGCAGCAATTAAAGTAAAATTAGCAGGAAAAGAAATACTTCCATTGGCACGGCTTATAGTTATAGTTTTTTCTTCCATTGGTTCTCTTAAAGTTTGAAGTGCAGAGCTTTGAAACTCTACAAACTCATCAAGAAATAAAACTCCATTATGTGCTAATGTTATTTCTCCAGCTTTTATATTTCTTCCGCCTCCTACTAAACTTACATAAGAAGAAGTATGATGAGGTATTCTAAAAGGACGTTTTTTTACTATAGGCATATTTTTTGATAATAGCCCATAAGAAGAATAAATTTTTGTAACTTCCAAAGCTTCTTCAAATGTTAATGGAGGTAGTATTGTAGGTATTCTTTTTGCTATTAAAGTTTTTCCGCATCCGGGTGAACCTATCATTATAAAGTTATGTCCGCCTGCTGCTGCTATCATTGCCGCACGTTTTGCATATTCCTGACCTTTAACATCTGAAAAGTCTATTGTTTCATCTTCTTCAGCATTAAAATTAAATTTTCCTTCTGATACAATAGGAGATTTTTTGCCTTCAACAGCATCTATGGCTTCTTTTAAAGTTTTTACTGGGTATAGATTAAGTCCGTCAATGATATTAGCTTCTTCCATATTATTAAATGGTATTACAGCATTTTTTATACCTAATTCTTTGGCATTTAAAAGCATTGAAAATATTCCTTTTACTTCTCTTACACTTCCGTCCAATGCCAATTCTCCAAGTATAATAGTTTTATCCATAAAGTCAGAAAAAAATACTTGTGCACTTGATGAAAGTATACCCAAAGCGAAAGGCAAATCATACATACTTCCTGTTTTCTTTAAATCAGCAGGTGCTAAATTTATAGTTATTCTTTTAGGAGGAAAAAATCTGTCGCTATTATTTATGGCGGCAATTACCCTCTCTTTTGCTTCATTTACTGCCTGATCTGGTAAGCCAACAACATCGAATTTAGGCAAACCTTCTGATATATTTACTTCTATTACAATGGGTATTCCTTCTATTCCATAAAGAGCTTCTGAATATATTTTTGTATGCATATAAAACTCCGTTATATTAATTTTTATATGCATGTAGTTAAACAAATTTTTTTATCATTTTAAGCCTGTGTTTTTTATGAAAAAATATATTTTTATTAAAAAATTTTTTTT
>NZ_JAWLQI010000021.1:0-47574 GCF_036997785.1 Brachyspira pulli | reverse complement strand
AATTTTATTTCTTCGTCTGTTAAATTAAAATCCATATTGTTATTATACAATATATTAAAAAAATTGACAAACTTAAAAATTTTCAGTATATATTGAAAGACCTGATATATTATAACTGATAAAACCTGGTATTATTATGGCTATTGATATTATTATAGATGAAAATTCCATTTATTTTTTTTTAACCTTTGGAGGTGGGACTGTAGCATTAATCATTGGAGTTTTATCAGCTTTCTTTAAACCAGATATTTGTAAATTTACTCCATAATTTTCATTTGATTTATTATTTGACATATTTTACCTCCTTTTTACTCAAATTATATATTAAATACACAATTTTTCAATATATTCATTTATTTTTATTATCTATCTAATTATAGAATAGATGATTACATTATAAAATAATAAAAATTAGGTAATAAAGAATTAAAAATTAAAATAAGTTTTAAAATTCACTATTATTTTTAGTAATAACAAACCACTTATTTTTCATATACTGACACAATTATATTTTTAAATTTCTAATTTTTTTAGATATATTATTAACTTTATAGAAGTCATAAAAATCTAAAAAGTATAGTTTATTTTTTAATAATTAATTTTATATTCAGAATAAAAATTATAAATCAGTGAACTAAAAAATATGAATATACAATATTTTAATTTTTATGATACCGCACGCAGAGTAAAGTCACAAATATAAATTTATTTGCAATTCAAATTTATTTATATTATTAATTTGGCTCACCGTGCGTTGAGTAAAATCTAACAAAAACTTGGGTAGGTGCCTTAATTTGTAATCAGGCTATAAAAATAATAAAAATTAAAATGTGAAAATAAAACAATAAAATATAAAGGGTGGGAATGTAATTAAAGCCAAATAAAAAAGAGTACAGATTTTTTAAGTCCATACTCTTTAATATTCTTTTTAGGAATTATATTTTTATTTTACAACTATGTTTACAAGTTTTCCTTTAACATAAA
The DNA here is from genome assembly GCF_036997785.1 of Brachyspira pulli. NCBI lineage: Bacteria > Pseudomonadati > Spirochaetota > Spirochaetia > Brachyspirales > Brachyspiraceae > Brachyspira > Brachyspira pulli. Next base: position 46,590 of record NZ_JAWLQI010000021.1, on the reverse strand, counting down.
CTACTTTAACAATGTTTTTGCCTTCTGTAAACTGTTTTACTTTATCATTTGATAATGCCTGAGTTTTTGCATCATCTTCACTTATATTAACATCAGCTTCTACCCTATCTCTTATCTTACCATTAACTTGGAATACTAACTCAAAAGTATCATCTTTGCAATACTGCTCATCATGTTCAACCCAGCTTTCTTCAAGTATCATCTTACCAAAGTTCAATATCTGATAAAGTTCTTCTGTAATATGAGGAGCTATAGGATTAAGAAGTATTAAATATCCTCTTATAACTTCTTTAAACATAGCATAATCATCATTGTTAGCTAATTTTATAGTAGACATATCATTCAAAAGCTCCATTAAAGCAGCGATTGCAGTATTAAAGTGGAATCTGTCTTTAATATCTATTGTAACTTTCTTAATAGTTTTATTGTATTTTCTGAATAATTTTTGTCCTTCTTTTGAAAGATTATTATAGTCAAATGATTTACCATTTTTGAATGCTTCTTCATCTTTGTATTTAAGGAATAAGTTCCAAATTCTGTTTAAGAATCTTGCAGAACCTTTAACACCTTCATCAGACCATTCTTTATCTTTTTCAGGAGGAGCAACGAACATAACAAATATTCTAACAGCATCAGCACCGAAAAGTTCTATAATCTCAGCAGGATCAACACCATTGGCTTTTGATTTAGACATCTTTTCCATTTTTACTATTATATCTTCTTTTTTAATACCGTCTTTCTCATACTCTTTATTGTTCATTTGTTCCTGAGTATAGAATTTCTTTAACTCTCTTGATTCATAGCTATTTGCTAAAACCATACCTTGAGTTAAAAGTTTATTGAAAGGCTCATCTCCTTTAACAAGTCCTATATCTCTCATAAACTTATACCAGAATCTTGAATATAAAAGGTGCATACAAGCATGTTCAATACCGCCTATATATTGATCAACTCCAAGCCAAGCATTTGCCATATCAGAATCGAAAGGCTTTTGAGTGTTATGAGCATCTGTATATCTAGCATAATACCAAGAACTGCATGTAAATGTATCCATAGTATCAGTTTCTCTTCTAGCTTTGCCGCCGCATTTAGGACAAGTAGTATTAACGAATGATTCTGATTTTTTAAGAGGGTTATCTCCTACGGTAAATTCTATATCCATAGGAAGTGTTATAGGTAATTCGCTTTCAGGTACTGGAACAACACCGCATTTCTCACAATGTACAAATGGTAAAGGATTGCCCCAATATCTTTGTCTTGATATAAGCCAGTCTCTTAATTTATACTGTATCTGCTGCTTACCAAAACCTTTTTCTGCAGCATACTCTATAGCTCTTTTTATAGCATCTCTTGAAGAAAGTCCATTTAAAATATCTGAATTAACAACTATGCCATCTTCAGTATAAGCCTCAGTCATATTTTCAGCTTTTAAAGAATTATCCGCATTTTGTATAACAACTTTTACAGGAATATTGTATTTTTTAGCAAATTCAAAGTCCCTTTGGTCATGAGCAGGAACAGCCATTACAGCACCGCTACCATACTCAGCTAAAACGAAATTAGCAGCATATAAAGGAGCTTTCTCCCCATTAAATGGATTAACTACATATCTTCCAGTGAATACACCTTCTTTCTCATAATCTGTTTTTTGGTCAATCTTAGCAGACTTTTTAATGAACTCCTCTACAGCACTTCTTTGTTCAGGAGTACACATATCTAAAAGTCCTTCATAATTCCAAGCTATAGCCATATAAGTAACACCATAAATAGTGTCTGGGCGAGTTGTAAATATAGGGAACTCTTTACCGTCATCTAAATTGAAATTGATATAAGCACCTACACTTTTACCAATCCAGTTTTTCTGCATAGCTATAACATTATCAGGCCAATAACCTTCTAATAATTTCAAATCTGCATCTAATTGTTCTGCATAATCAGTAACTTTTATATACCATTGTTCAAGTTTCTTTTTAGTAACTTCTCCGTCACATCTCCAGCAAGTACCTTCAGGAGTAACCTGTTCATTTGCAAGTACTGTATTACAATGATCGCACCAGTTAACATCTCCGCCTTTTCTATATAAAAGACCTTTCTCATACATTTTTAATATGAACCATTGTCCCCATTTATAATAATCAGGCAAACAAGTAGTAACTTCTCTATCCCAATCATAGGAATATCCAAGCAAGTTTAACTGCTCTTTCATATTAGCAATATTTTTCAAAGTCCATTCAGCAGGGTGAGTTTTATGTTCTATAGCAGCATTTTCTGCAGGCATACCGAAAGCGTCCCAGCCCATTGGGTGCAAAATATCATATCCTAACAGTTTATAGTATCTAGCTATAGAGTCAGCTATAGTATAATTAGAAACATGTCCCATATGCATTTTTCCAGATGGATACGGAAACATTTCTAGTACATAATATTTTTTATCTGTAGGTTTAGATACTGTTTTGAAAGACTGATTATCTTTCCAGAATTTCTGCCATTTCTTTTCAATGGTAGTAAAATTATATTCCATGATTAACACTCCGTAGTTTGTTTGATAGATACTATTAATTTTTATTAAAATATTAAAATTTAGTTTACATATTTTTAATGTCAAAAATTATATTGCAAATTCATATATTTTTCAAGTGATAATTAAAAATGGAAATAAATTTATTAATTAAATATTCATATTTTACTTATATACATGTTATGAATTATTAATAAACTACAACTTAAGAGATTTAAAAACTACATTATTTTTATAAATTTAAATTCTATATAAAAATCATAAAATATATAATTATTAACATCTATTAATATTTTCTTTATTATTAATAGATTTTTACTTGTATTTTTCTAATTATTTTATATGATAAAGAAATCATATCAGTTTTTTGATATTTTTTATAATATTTTATTAAATCTTCCATATCTTTTTTAAAAATGATATTTTAATTTACAACAAAAAAATATTTCATAATAATTATTACAATATATTATTTACAAAATACAATATTTTTCATAAACATATACTAAAAAATATTTTTATTTACAAAATAAACACTGGTTATATAATATATATCAATAAAAACTATGGAGAGAATAATATTGAAAAAGATATTGCTGTTATTTATATTGATTATAACTTTATCATCTTGTGCTGCAAAAGTTCATGTAATAGAAGATTCTTTTTACGGACAAAAATTCTATCAAACTGATTATATTTCTATGAGTTATTGGTCAGCTACTGTTAAATTCAGATTAAGAAATATAAGCGGCACCGATGACATTATATTGGAAGCACAGTATATAACAGACGGTTCTTTCAATATTTCCGAAAAAAATAAAATAGTATTAAAATTTGCAGATAATACATTCTTAAATTTATATTACACATCTTTTGTACCAAAAACCGATGTAGAAGTAATATACGGCACTTCTATATATTTTATGGATACTGCTTATGTTGATAGAAGCTACAGTATACAGGCTGAAAACCAAATAAAAAATTTACCAGTTATAACTGATATAAGAGTAGAAACTGCTGACGGATTCAAAAATTTTAAAGTAAAAGAAAGTCAGGCTGAAAATTTAATAAAGCTTTATAATGAAATGAAGACTTTATTATCCAATTAAGCTATATAATTACACTATAATTATACATTAAATATTTTTAATAAAGTTATAGCATTTTAATTCATCATATTATATAATTATTTTTATTATTTAATTATATAAAAATGGAGAGAGATTTATTATGACTTTCACAGATTTAATTATGACATTAAACAAATTCTGGAGTGAGAATAATTGTATTATACAGCAAGGTTATGACTTAGAAGTAGGAGCCGGTACTTTTAACCCTGCAACTGCATTAAGAGCATTGGGGCCAGAACCTTTCAATGTTGCTTATGTAGAACCTTCAAGAAGACCAACTGATGGAAGATATGGAGAAAACCCTAACAGATTACAGCATTACTATCAATACCAAGTTATAATGAAACCATCTCCAGAAAATATTCAGGATTTATATATACAAAGTTTGGAAGCATTAGGAATAAGCTTTAAAGATCATGATATACGTTTCGTACATGATGACTGGGAATCACCAACTCTTGGAGCTTGGGGACTTGGTTGGGAAGTTTGGCTTGACGGTATGGAAATAACTCAGTTTACATATTTCCAAGCTGTCGGAGGAGTAAACTTAAAACCTATAACTGGTGAAATCACTTACGGACTTGAAAGAATATGTATGTACTTACAAAATGTTGATAATGTTTATGATTTGGAATGGGGACATGGTATTAAATACGGCGATGTACATTTACAAAGTGAAAGAGAATTCTCTAAATATAATTTTGAAGTAGCTGATATAGATATGTATTTCAGACATTTTAAAGAATACGAAGAAGAATGCGACAGATGTTTAGCTAATGGATGTGTTCTTCCAGCTTATGATATGGTAATGAAAAGTTCACATGTATTCAATATGCTTGATGCTAGAAATGCAATAAGTGTAACAGAGCGTGCTGGATATATAGCAAGAGTTAGAGAGCTTATGAAAAAAGTTTCTGCTGCTTATATAGAATCAAGAGAAAAAATGGGATATCCATTAATTAAAAAATAAATAAAATCATTATAACTTTTTTTAATAAAAAAGCCCCTGATTATTTTATCAGAGGCTTTTTATTTATTAAAGAAAAATATTAATCAAGATAAGACTTTATTTCATCATAAAATTTTGAAAAAGTTTTATTAATATCATCTTCCCAAGTATTATGAGTAAATATTATATCAGCAGCTTCCCTATATAAAGAATCTCTCTGTTTTGAAAGTTCTAATAATTTATTTTTATCTTTTGCAAGTAATGGTCTTTCTTTAGGGTCTATATTTTGAAGTATTATATCAACACTTCTATCTATAAAAATAGTTAAACCTTTTTCTTTCATAGTTTTTCTGTTTCTTTCAGCTAATACTATACCGCCGCCAGTAGATAAAACCGCATTTTCCAAATCGCTTAATTCTTCCAAAACTTCACTTTCAATATTTCTAAAATAAGTCTCTCCATCATCAGCAAAAATATTTGTAATAGTTCTATTTTCTTTTTTCTCAATGAATGAATCCAAATCATATAATGTATAATTTAATTTTTCTGCTAAAAGTTTTGATAAAGCACTTTTTCCTGATCCTGGCAAACCTATTATAAATATAACTTTATTATTACTCATCATACTGCCCCAAAATAATTAAATTCTCAACACTATTTTCAAATTCTTCAAACTCTTTTTTATACTTTTCAAAATCACCAGTCATATCAATATAAAAATAATATTGCCATTTTCTTTCACTATGCGGACGGCTTACTATAGAAGTTAAATTAAAACTTTTTAATCTGTCAAGAGAATTAGCTAAACTTCCGTTCTCATGAGGAAGCAAGAATCTTATAGTCATTTTGTTTCCAGTTTTTAATGAATTGTCATAATTTGCAACTATTATAAAACGTGTTGTATTACCTTTTATATTCTCTATATTTTCTCTAATCATTTCTAAATCATAAATCTTCCAAGCATTTTTATTTGAAATAGAAGCAATGGTTTTATCATCTCCATTAGCAACTATAAAGGCAGCTTCAGCGGTATTTGATGCTGTAACAGTTTCAAAATTATTTTCTTTTATAAAATTAGAACATTGCTTTAATGCCTGATGATGAGATATAACTTTTTTAACATCTTTTATATCAGTGCCTTTTTTTACCATAAGTCCATATTCTATCGGTAAATAAATCTCACCTACTATTTTGCAATTATAATCAGCAAGAATATCCAAAACTTCATTAACCATACCAGTAGAAGAATTCTCTAAAGGTAAAACTCCATAATAACTTTCACCGCTTCTTATACTTTCAAGTACTTCTTCAAAATGTGCTTTCTTTATAAGTTTAGCATTTTCTCCAAAAAATTTTAAAGCAGCCTCATAACCGTTTCCGCCTTCTCTGCCTTGATAAACTATAGTTTCATCATATTTTATTTTTTCTTTATTATCCAATTTATTATCAGCTTCAGAGCTTTCATCAATCAAATGTTTCTGAAGCTGTTTTGAAGTATACATTATATCATTATAAACAGTTGTTATTAAATTAGATAATTCTTTATTTTCAAGAAGTTCTATTTTTTTGGCAATAACTTCTTTTTCTCTTTTAGGATCGAATATAGGGGCATTATATTTCTTTTTTGTCTCCCCTACCCTAACACTTACTTTCATTCTTTCATCTATTAAATTTACTATTTGTTTATCTATTCTATCAATTTCTTTTCTTAATTCTTGTAATTCTTCAGCTAACATAATAATTCCTTATAAAAATAATATTTCTAATTACAGTAATATAATAATAAAGATTATACTAAATAGATGTAATTTGTAAAGAAATTTATTTTATATATTAAAATAATTCAATTAACAATATATACCTAAACAACTATACTTTGTCATAAATAATTTTTTAAATTTTAAATATATGCAGGGCTTTGCCCTTACGAAGTACACAGCGTGCCGCACCCCACTTCTTTTGCGACTGAAAGGAGTGCCTGTGGTATTGCCACAAAGAAGCAAAAAGGCTACATTTTGGCTTTAATTTAAAAATTATCTTACATGTAAGACAAAATTAGTATGATTTAGTACTAATTCTATCCTTGCACTTTCGCGAAGCGTATCCGAGTTTATCGAGGATATAAGGTTCTTTGACGAAGTCCGCAGAGCGTATGCGGCGGGAAAAAGAACAATAAAAAAATTGACAAAGTTAAAAATTCTTAGTATATAATTATAATTCTTTTATAAAATCTATAACAAAATTATTACACCATACGGCTGAATCAGGATTAAAATTTTCATTATGCAAATCTGTATTTGATAATATTCTTATTCCTATAAATGGTATAGAAAAAGCTTTTGATACTTGTGCAGCAGCTACAGTTTCCATTTCTTCAACAGAAGTATTATATTTATTATGAATCATATTAATTCTTTCTAATTCTCTATTCCATTGATCAGCAGTACCTATAACACCTTCAACCACTTTTCCATTTGTATAATTTACATTTTTAGCAATATTAACTAAATTATTATCGCTTGCAAAAAACATATTAGTTACAGGCTTATCATTCTCATCTTTCAATATTTGAACATCATCAAAGAATATCCAATTATTTTGATCACTGTTTTCTGCTCTTTCTGTTCTGAAAGCACCTATATTAACAATATTAGTTCCCAATACTATATCTCCTGTATGTAATGCTATATCATGACCGCCTGAAGTACCCTGATTAATAATAACAGTAGGCTTATATTTTTCTATTGCTATAGCAGTTGCTGCAGAAGCATTAACTAATCCTATTTCTGTTCTTGACACTATAACTTTATTAGTTCCGTTCTTACCTTCAATAGTTCCAACAAAAAAAGTCCAAGATCCAAATTTTTCTTTTTTCATATCTTTTAAACTTTCTATTATAGTATTAACTTCTATATCCATAGCACCTTGAACTAATATAATATTTTTATAATCATTATCTGTATTAACATCATTAGGTTTAGAACAAGATAAAATAATTATACTCATAATAATTAAAATCAATTTTTTCATTTTTTATTCCTTTTATATATAAAATTAAGAATCGATTATAAAATATAACATCTATAATTTCAATCTACTTTATAATAGATGAAAATTATTAAATGTTAAAGTAAAAATTATATTTTAATATTCAATATAACTTTATTAATTTTTATCAAAATAAAAGGCTTGCTAATATTTAATATTAACAAGCCTTGAATGTTTAAAACTTTTTATATTCAATATTTAATTATTTAGCATTAGAAAACAAATCTTTTATATCTGTTTTTTCCCAAGTGAACTCTGGAAGCTCTCTACCGAAGTGTCCATAAGCTGTAGTTTTTTCATAAATAGGTCTTCTTAAATCGAGCTTTTTAATAATACCAGCTGGAGTTAAATCAATATGCTTAGTAATAATAGCAGCTAATACTTCATCATGTACTTTTGCAGTACCGAAAGTATTAACATATACAGATAAAGGCTCAGGTACACCTATAGCATAAGCAAATTGTACTAAAGCTCTGTCGGCTATACCAGAAGCAACTATATTTTTAGCAACATATCTAGCCATATAACATGCACTTCTGTCTACTTTTGTAGGATCTTTACCTGAGAAAGCTCCGCCTCCATGTGCACCATGTCCGCCGTAACTGTCTACAATGATCTTTCTTCCTGTTAATCCGCAGTCGCCCATAGGTCCTCCTACCACAAATGAACCTGTTGGGTTAATGTAGTATTTAGTGTTTGAATCTAACATATTAGCCGGACATATTTCACTAATAACATGTTTTTTTATGTCAGCTTCTATTTGTTTGTGATCAACACCTGCTGCATGCTGAGTAGAAATAACAACAGCATCTATTCTAGCAGCTTTACCGTCTTTATATTCAACAGTAACCTGACTTTTACCATCTGGTCTTAAATAGTCAACTACTTTGTCCTTTCTAATCTTAGTTAAGCGTTCTGCTAATCTATGAGCTAAATGTATAGTTAAAGGCATAAAAGTTTCAGTTTCATTTATAGCATAACCGAACATTATACCTTGGTCGCCTGCACCTTCAGAAACATTTGATGATTCAGAATTGAATAAACCTTTACCAGCACTAACACCCATATCTATATCTGGAGATTGCTCTGCAATAGCCTCCATAACTGCACAAGTATCAGCATCAAAACCCATTTCGCTGCTTGTGTATCCTATTCGCCTTACGGTATCTCTAGCGATTTTTTGATAATCCAATCTAGCTTTTGTAGTGATTTCACCTGCTATTATTAGCATTCCAGTTTTTGCTAAAGTTTCGCATGCAACTCTAGAATTAGGATCTTGTTTTAAACATTCGTCTAAGACTGCATCGCTTACAGCGTCACAAATCTTATCAGGATGGCCTTCTGTTACCGATTCAGAAGAGAAGTGATAATTCTTTATCTCTGCCATAGTTTTACCTCTTATTAAATATAATCAGCCTATTCTATATTAGTTAACATAAATAGTCAAGAGAATATTTAATAATTATTATGATTTAGTATTAATATTTATTAAACATTATCTTAAAAAGAATTTTATTGTGAATATTAAGTATTTTAAACTATGGTATTATTAAGAATCTTGTGGTAGACAGTACAATACTTAAACATAAACAAATCAAAGCTATTATAATAAACGGCTTATATAACTCATCATATTGAATTAAATTATCATCTAATATAGGCTTTTTTTCTATTCTGTCTATTGTATTATAAACATTATACAAAGCAGATGCATTTCTGGCATTAAAATATTTACCGCCTGTAGTTGCTGCTATATCAATCAAAGATTCTTCATTGAGTGTAAAATCGGCTCTTATTCTTCTTTTACCATAATTAGGATCATCATAAGTTACCCAAGCATGACTTCCATTAGCATCGCCTATACCTATTGTATATATTTTTATATTAAAATTTGACGCTATTTCTGAAGCTAATTTAGGATCAATTTCTCCGGAATTATTTTCTCCGTCTGTAAGAAGTATTATAATCTTTTCATTATCCTCTTTTACACTTCTAAGCATATCCACTGCAGTGGCTATTCCAAGACCTATTGAAGTAGAGCCTTCTTCATCTATTTCTATTTTTTTTATTTCTTCTTCCAATGAAGTATAATCAAATGTAGCAGGAGAAAGAACAGAAGCTCTCAAAGCAAATGAAACTAAACTAATTTTATCAAAATTTCTTTTTTTAATAAAATCTATCATAGTTTTTTTAGAAGCCTCAAGCCTTGTAGGTATCATATCTTCAGCCATCATAGAAGGAGAAACATCTACTACAAGAGAAATATATATACCCTCTCCATTTATATCAGATAAATGTGAAACTTTTGCCGGACGTGCCAAACCTATAATAGAAAAGCAAAGTGCAAGCATTATAAGAAAAAATGGTATATCCTTAACATAGTACCTAGATTTTAATACTTTAGACATACTTACCCTAGGGTGCTTCACTGAGTATGAATGATTCTTTCTAGTTTGAATATACACAAATATTATAATTGGTAAAGTTAACAGCAAGAATAAAAATTTTGGAGATACAAAAGTCATTTACCTATTTTCCTAATCATAATTTTATTATTAAAACATAAATATAATAATTAAAGTAATATTTGATAAATTATTATACTAAAATATATATAAAAGTAAAGTACCGAATTATTTTATAAGTTTATAGCTAAACAACTATACTTTGTCAAAAATAATTTTTTTAAATTTTAAATATCTGCAGGGCTTTGCCCCGCACCCCAGTTCTTTTATTGGTATAAAAGAACCAAAACAACTGCATTTTTGACCTAAAACTAGGGTTTATACCATATTTAATACATATTCTTAAAATATAAAGTTCTAGCAATTGCGTTTTCGCGAAGCGTATCCAAGCCTGTCTAGGATATAGCTACTTTGACGAAGTCCGCAGAGCGTGTGCGGCAAAAAAGTACATAAAATTTATATTAAGTACTTCAGTTGACAAACTTAAAAATTTTCAGTATATACAAAATCATATTACAAACTAATAATATATTTAATCATAAAAACAATTTATCTATTATAGAAACTGATTTTCTAAATCTTTCTTGATAATCTCCATTTATAGAATGATACTTTATATTTAAATTATGAAGTATATCTTTTATTTTATTGCTGTATTTAATTCTATCATTCTTTATTACTTCGCTTCTGTCGCCGTCCTGAACAAAATCAACATCAGGCTCTAAAAATAGTATGGCATCATATTTATTTATATGTATAATAGCCTTGGCAAGTCTTTCATTATAAATAATATTTTCATCTTCCAAGAAATGCATATAAAAGTTTGTTATTATAGCATCAGTATCAATAAATAATATTTTGTTGCTGCTTTCTATTGCTTTTATTTCATTTAATTTATGAGTAAGAAGTATTTCTGTAAAATCTTCTGAAAGCATAAGTAAATCAGTTCCGGATTTTTCAGACAATTCTCTGCCTGCTTCTTCTATATAGTTGGTATTATAATAATTTGCAAGATTAATTGTAAGAGTGGATTTTCCTGTGCTCTCGCTTCCTAATAGTAAAACTTTTTTTGTATAATAAGGCTTTACTATATTAGGCAAATAATCCCAGTATTTATAAACATTTTCTCTAATTTTTGAAGAACTTATTTCATTTCTCTCTATAAATATTAACTCTGAATCTTTATAATATCTTGTATAAAAAGAATCTTTATTTTTATAATCATCTCCGCAAAATACAGCATCGATTTTTTCACCTATAGCATTTTTTATTTTTATAGAATCTTCTTCCCAAAAATCTTCTGTATATTCTTCTTTTGTATTTGCATTATCTTCTATAAATATAATTTTCACATTTCCAATATGCTTTGTTAATTGATAAATCCAACGGTATCTTATTTTTTTATCAATTTCGTTTCTATTATTTCCAATACATAAAATTATATAAAGCTTTTTACATTGATTAGCAGCCTCTATTATGCATCTTACATGCCCAAGATGAAGCGGATTAAAAGAACCTGCATACATTCCAACATTATACATAAAAACTCCAACAATAATTAACTAATGTTTTTAGATGATTCCTTGTACCATTTTATAAACATAAACAAAGCATTAACTAAATAAACACTCCACATAAGCAAAGTAGCTATATTATCGCCGCCGCTTGAGAAATTAATATACCATATAGAAATATTTAAAATGTTTACTAATATCCACATTATCCATTGTTCTGTGCATCTCTTTACACATAGTATCTGAGCAGTTACAGCAAATACAGTACTTGCACTATCAACAAATGGAAGCGAACCGCCTAATTTTTTTAATATAAGTCCGTAAATAAATATTGATATAAAAGATAAAGCAAATATTATTATTTTAAATTTATTATTTAATTTTGTTTTTATTACTTCTTGGCTTTCACTATTTATATTTCTGCTCCATAATACAAAACCAACTATATTCATAGGTATATAATAAAATACATTGAGCATAAACTCACCATAATATTTTGCATTAAAAGCTATAATAGAATAAAGAATAGTATTGACCATTCCAAATATATATGAAGATAATTTTCCTTTACCAGTAAGTATAACGCATAGTATACCGCTTATAGATGACACTATACCTATAATATTTTCTTTCCAATAAATAGAAAGCGACAATATTATACCGCTTGCTAATATTATCCATAATATTTCTATTAATTTCCAATTTTGAAGTTCATTTTGTATAAATTTTTTCATAATTAATAAAAATTAAATTATATTATCTAAACTTAAAGAAGGATAATTCTTTTACTATATCCTCTGCCATTTTTGAAGTTTTAGCACTAGCCTCTGAAGCTTCTTTTGATAACTCTTCATTCTTTATCATTATTTCATTAATAATACCTATATCATTATTAATATTATTAATACGTTCTGTTTCATCTTGTGAAGAAGCAGATATCTCCAAAAGAATATTAGAAGTAGAAACAGAAGTTTTTGCTATCATATCTAAAGTTTTAGAAGCTCTTGCAACAGAATCACTTCCATTGTTAATCTTTTTAACAGCATCTTCTACTATAACAGTAATATCTTTTGTAGCCTGTGATACTGTAGTAGCAAGTTTTCTTATCTCACTGGCAACTACAGCAAAACCTCTGCCCTGCTCTCCTGCACGAGCAGCCTCTACAGCAGCATTCAATGCAAGTATATTAGTTTGTAATGCAATAGATTCTATAGATTTTGTTATCTCAAATATCTTTTTACTAGATGCTTGTATTTCATTCATATTACTTTCTATTTCAGAAATAGTATGTACTCCTGTTTCTGTTGTATTTTCCATTTTATCCATAGAATCTTTAGAAGAAGCAATACTTAAAGATGATAAATTAATAGCAGTTGATATATCCTTTAAAGCTTCATCAAGTTTTTCCAAGTTAACAGCCTGTACATAAGCTCTTTCCAAAAGCTTTTCACTTGAATTGGATATTTCCACACCAACATTATTAATATCTTCTATAGCTTTTTTAATTTTAAATACCAATTTACCAATTTTAGCTTCCATATTATCTATGGCTCTTGCTAAATCACCAGCTCTATTTCCTTTAGCTAATATCTTTTTATCTATTCTATAAGAAAAATTACCTTCCGCCATATTATCAATAGCAGTTATAGCCATATTCAAATAATTTGAAAGAGGAAGCAATACAATAGAAGTTAAAAATACTCCCATAATTAATAAGAATATAACTGTTAATACAAATATTAATGTTATCTTACCAAGTATAGAATTATATCTATCCAAACTGCCTTTTACAGCCAAAGCCCAATTAGCACCATTCACTTTTCTTACGCAAAACCAATTATTATTTTTTATAACTACAGGAGAATTATTATTAGTTATATATTGTGCAGCATCTTCAAAAATTTCATCACTATTAAATAAAGTAACTCCATCTTTAAGTACATAATTAGGATCGCTATGTCTCATATAATAACCATCAAGAGTAACTAAAAATATATTATTACTGCTTACATTTTTATAAGAATCTGTAAAACCAATACTTGAAAAATCTATACCAAGCACGCCTTTTAATTTTCCATTTGTATAAACAGCCTTAGAAAAAGTAACAAGAAGTTTTTGTGTATTAAAATCAATATAAGGTTCTGTTATATATATACCATTAGTAGTTAAAGCACCTTTATACCATACTCTTGAAGTTTGATCATAGTTAGTAGGATATTGATGCGTAACACTTAAAAATAAACCGCCTGCATAAAATGGAGTTTGATTACCATAAAGAATATCAAAAAAATCTAATCTCTTACTATAAACATTTGTCATAGATAAGCCCATTTCATAAGGAGTCAAATCTGATTTAGCATAAGAATCCAAAATATTTAATACTAAACCTATATTAGAAATTTCTCTCTCTATAGAATAATCTATAGAATCTATATCCATCTTCAATACTTCTAAATAGTTAGTCTTATATATATTTCTAAAAATCATAAATACTATTATAGCTGATATAATGATAAATAAAGAGTATGGAATAATTAATTTTAAAAGAAGTCTCACATTATTTTTCATATTACCTATTACTCCTTAGCCTTAAACTTAAAGAAAGAAAGTTCTTCTACTATATCATTAACTATCTTTGATGCTTTTACACTAGATTCAGCACTTTCATTAGCAAACTTAGTATTGCTTTTTGTTATATCATTAATTTTAGCAACTATATTATTAATATTATTAATTCCAGATTTCTTATCATTAGACATTCTATAAACTTCTGATAAAGAATTTGAAGATTCCAAAGAAGATGATTCTATACTTGTAAGCACTTCAGAAGATTTACTTACAAATTCACTTCCATGCTCTATTTTAGAAACAGCACCTTCTACAATTTGAGTTATATTATCAGCAGAATTAGTTACTGTTTGTGCAAGAGAACGAACTTCTGTAGCAACAACAGCAAATCCCCTTCCTTGATCTCCTGCTCTTGCAGCTTCAACTGCAGCATTAAGAGCAAGTATATTAGTTTGAGATGCTATAGATTGTATTGTTTCTATAATATGAGAAATTTTATTACTTGATTCAGTTATTTCATTCATATTATTTTCTATTTCATTAATCATCTTAACGCCGACTTTTGTATTTTCAAATGACTCATCACTCATAGATTTAGCATCATCTGTTTTTTTAGATTCATATTCTATAGAAGAAGATATTGAATTAATAGCATTTACCAAATTAGATAAAGCATTGGACTGTTCATTTGCTTTGTTTGACAATTCAACACTGACATTCGCTATTGCTTCGCCATTTTTATTAACTTCTTCAACTCCCATTTTTATTCTATACATTGTCTTACCAAGATTTCTCTGCATTTTTTCTAATACCCCAGAGAGTTTTTTTGTAACTGTACTGTTCATTTTACTTTCTTTAATTCTCAAAGTAAAATTTCCGGTAGACATATTTTCCAAACAAGTTATAACATCATCTAATCTGTCTGAAAGAGGTATTATAGAT
Organism: Brachyspira pulli; assembly: GCF_036997785.1. Lineage (NCBI taxonomy): Bacteria > Pseudomonadati > Spirochaetota > Spirochaetia > Brachyspirales > Brachyspiraceae > Brachyspira > Brachyspira pulli. The sequence continues at coordinate 31,456 of NZ_JAWLQI010000021.1, read as the reverse complement.
ATAGAAACTATTATTAATTCTCCAAACACAAATAATATACCAAAACCTATAAGGAATAATATTAAATATCTTATGCTGCTGTAATATGAGGAAGCATCTCCTTTAACTGATATATACCAAGGAGCATTATTAATTTTAGCAACAGTATACCAATACTTTCCTTTAATATATATATTGTTATTATCCATATTATTTCTATATGAAGAAAATAATTCATCAGAAAATAGAAGTCTATCATTATTTAATATATAATCTTCTTCATCATGTGTAATATATAAACCTTCTTTTGTAACAACATTAATACTTTCATTATTCTTTTCAGATATAAGCATATTCATATTATCAAAATCTATGCCGAAATATCCAGCCAATCTATTATTAATCTTTATTTTATTAATGAATGTTATTACCAATTTATCAGTTGTAAAATCAAGATAAGGCTCTGTCATATATAAATCTAAAGAAGATTTTGATGCATTAACATACCATTCTCTAGTAGTCTGATCATAATTTGCAGAATATGTTATTCTTGAACTGATAAAAGTACCGCCTCTGCTATACGGAACAGTATTGCAGTAAAATACATCAAAATAATTTCCAAATTGTCTTACATTAGTGATAGTAGTAGCTATGTTGGGAGTATTAATACCAAGTTCAGCATAGGAACTCAAAAAACTAAGAGAGTTTACTATATCATCTACTTTACCCTCTACATCTTTTTTAACAGTGTTTACATCTACTAAAACTTTATTGAAATAAAAATCTCTATTAATAGGAATAAATATTGATACTAATATAATTCCTAATATTGCAATAAAAACGATATATGGTATTGTGAAACTCAATATAAGTCTTATTCTATTTTTCATAATAATTTCCAAAATATTTTATATATAGGATATAAAATTTATTAAAAATTTCAAGTTAATAAATGTAAAAAAACTTAACTATATATAGAAAAGTATATTACATTATGATTATTTTTATATTTTTTTATAAAAATAATACAAATAATTATTGACAAATTATTAATTAGTGATATTATATTGTTTATAATAGTTCTTTGAAAGGGGATGCTCCGGCTTCGACTGCGATGGTTGGAACGTATTTTGCATAGTCGTGCTAGGTGTATGCACGTTAATATCATACCAAAGAATAAGTGCAGACGAATATGCACTCGCAGCTTAATTGAAGTTGCCGCTGATTAAGTGATTTGTCTATGGGTTACTTTTTCGGTGCCAAACCACATAGAACTTGTATTAGGTGCCGTATGAGCCTAATATTACGTACACTCATGCTAGTCTTATAGTTTTTCTGCTTGTCTTCTACCTATAAGGCGAAACTTCCGAAGATAAGATATGCTATGTAGACGAATATGGTACGCTTCGTAGGACGCGGGTTCGAGTCCCGCCATCTCCACATATTCATTCCCTTTCTTTTCCTATTTTTTAATCTCTTAAATAAAATTTCTTTTTAATCAATGTTTATACTGAAAATTTTTAAGTTTGTCATTTTTTTTATTCAACTTTTTCCCGTTGCAAAAAGTGCAATTACATAATTAGTACTAAATCATACTAAAATTGTTTTATATGTAAGATAGGTTATTAATTTAAGCTAAAATATAGTCCTTCGCCGAAGGTGGGCTGTGCCTGCTTCTTTGGGCCACCAAAAGAAGTGGGGTGTTGCGTAAGCACGCAGAGCGGTGGGCAAAGCCCTGCAAATATTTAAAATTCAAAAAAATTATTTCTGGCAAAGTATATTTGTTTAGGTATATACCAATTATTAAATTATATAAGGAAGAAAATATTATTTAGGCATAGAAACGCCGTAATGTATATTAACCCAAGCAACACCCAAAAAATTATTCCAGCTTCCATCTCCCGGATCTGAAGGAACATTAGGTAAATATAAATCTGTAGGTTTTGAAGCAGTAAATGGATTTGCCGTTACAGCATTTGCGGAAGTACCTAAATATTCAACATTTTTTATGGAAGTACAATTATTAAAGCATGAATCCCTTATTATTGTTATTCCATTAGGTATTTGAATACTTGTTAATGAAGTACATCCGCTTAAAAAATCTGCAATAATTTCCTGCATATTAGGAAGCAATATAGTTATTAATGAAGTAATATCATTTAATTTAAAAGTATGATCAGTATTTAAATTACATCCTGATAAGTCTAATATTATATCTTTTTCATTTTGAACAACTGTTTTTATATTATCAAAAATTGTAGATGAATTATCTATATGCCCTGTTACAACTATAATATTTTTACCAGCTATTCCTTTATTATTTTCTAATGCCGTTCTTATTTCTTCTTCAGTAGAATTTGCCCCTACAGTATATAAATTATTATTATTTATATTGTCTATTGTACCGCATTCATATTGTATATTTGGAGAAGTTATTTTGTATTTACAAGAAAGCAAAATGAAAAAAATGAATAATAATATTATAGCTTTTTTCATTTATATGTTTTTTCCTTATTATTTTGGCATAGTCTTACCATAATGTATAGTTTGTTTGCTCCAATCATAATTCAAGAAATTAGTCCAACTTCCGTCTTTTGGATCAGCAGCAACATTAGGAAGGTATAAGTTTACAGGAGTAGTATTTTCAGTATATCCATCAAATACCCCTCCTCGTTGTACGGTTATAGCAGAAGGATTATTTCCTAAATATTCCACATCTTTTAATGATGTACAATCACCAAAAGTATAATGATACATATTAACTAATGAACTAGGCAAACTGATTTTCTCTAATGATTTACATTTAACAAATGCTGCCGGCAATATTATAGATAATTTAGATGGCAAATTTATTTCTTTTAATGCATAACAATCACCAAATGAGTTGTTTTTTATGGTAGTAACTGTTTCAGGAAGTACAGCCTTAGTTAAACTAGAACTGTTAAGAAATAAATTAGATTCTAATATTCTTAATTTTGTTTGGCTTAAATCAGCAACTTGTAAACTCAAACAGCTTTGAAAAGCTCCAGCTTTAATTTCTGTTATAGAAGATGGAAAGTTGATTTCTCTTAAACTTGAACAATCCCTAAATGCATATTCTCCTATAACTGTTATGGTATTAGGCAATGTAACTTTATTTAAATTTCTATTTCCATTAAATGCATTATCTGCTAATTCTGTAATTGTTGTTCTGCTTAAATCAAGATATACTCCGTCTTTTGTATATGTTTCTTTTTTTATTATAGTATTTATCGTTTCTAATGTTTTATTATTATCAATGTTTTCTTTTGTATCTTCTAAAAATATTGCATAAGAACCTTTGTCTTCAAAATATTTCTGCATTTTAGCTTCTATATCAGCTTCAGTAGTATCTGCTTTTACAATGTAGTCAGTAACATTTTCAATAGGTGTTTCTATTGGATTATTTGCTGATGGATTTGTTGAAGAATTATTACAAGAATATACAAATGCTATTAAGACTATAAATATAATATTATTTATCATTTTTTTCATATTATTTACCTCCGATCAATACACTATAATCAAGCGTTTTTTAGTATATTAAATTTAAAATTACAAAAAATCAAGTAGAAATAAAAATTATTTTACTCCTTTATTTATACCATAATTATTTTTTATAATATAAAATCTTAGTATTTATATAACAAATATTATATTTTAGGCACCTTAAATCTTAATCCAGCCAAAACTTCATGATAGCCTTGTGCTTTTGTATCTATCAAATATCTATATCCAATATCTATTGACATATAAGGAAGCACATTGAATGCCATTCCGCCGCTAAATCCGAAAACCAATGTACTTAAAGAATTTTGTAATTTTACCCCATTTAATTCTTCAGGTATTCCTGTGTTTATTCTTCCGCCTATTGAAAGACCTAAATATATTGTAAAAGGTGCATATTTAGTGAGCAATGTCTGTTTATAAACTTCATCTGTTAATTTCTCTTTAGTTAATAAAAAGTTTATATCAAAATATACAGAACCTAATAATGTATGCATCTGTAAATTATCAGACATACTTACTAATTTTCTTCCAAGATACTCAAATTCAAATCTTACAGGAGATGATTTATTTATAGTAGGTATGCTGTATCCTAATGCAAAACCTCCTCCCATATAATTAAAATATCCTTTTTCCCCATTATCTTTATTATAAGCATATGATCCGTCATGAGCAAATGCTGCTTTAGGAGTTATATATAAACCTTCCGGAATTATTGAAAACAGCTTTTGAGTGCTATGAAATAAAAATATAAACATAAATATTATTATATAACTTTTTTTCATTAGTCAACTCCTAAAAATTTAGCCTTACAGATGCTACAACATCATGACTTAATTGAGAACTTGTATTAAGAAGCAATCTGTATCCTAAATCAACACTAACTATTTCAGTTATATGAAATGCTAAACCGCCTCCGAAACCATAAACAAATTGTGTTTTATTATAGTATTTACTTGTTTTAAATAAACCTAAATATTCATAATTCATACAAGTAATATATCTATTCAATTCTCCGCCTAATATAAATCCGGCATATACTGACATAATAGGTCTTTTTCCGCCGTTTAATTCACTTCTTACAGAATCCGGATTATCATAATTGACATATAAGAAATTAAAATCATAATAAGCACCAACTAAAAATGTATGTGACTGTACAGTTTTTATATCTCCAGTATAAGCATTTCCAGGTAATGCATTTCTATATAGATATTCAAATTCTACTCTTACAGTGCTATACTTATGAAATATATCAAAGTTATAACCTACAGCAAGTCCTCCGCCAGCATACATATTCAAAGTATTTTTAGTATTGCCTTGTATCTTTAATCCGGAATCTCCTACATTGAATATAAATTTAGGTGCCAAATAAGCTCCTATATCAATAGGCATAAGTATGCTGCTGAAACATACAAGAATAACAAAAACAAATAATAACTTCTTTATATTAAACTTCATAATGATTCCTCAAGCATAAATTAAAACAATATTCCTATAGCAAATCTTGGCAAAGGTACAAGTCTGATTAAATTATTATAAGATAAACCAATATCAATAATAGATATATCAAGGAACGGACGTATTCCGCTATTTACTCCTAAACCTCTGGACACATCTATTCTAAATCCAAGCTCTCCAGAAATATAGAAATCATACATATATGACATTCTATTTGTATATGTAGAACTTTCTTTTATATATTCTCTATTTTCAGTCATAAATATAGTAGTACCTATTTTTGGCATTAAGAAAAATCCAGATGCTTTATCTTTACTATTACAATAGAATCTTCCTCCCACAGAAAAACCAAGAGCATATACATTTCCATTATAATTAATTTTAGAATTATCATAATATGTTTTCATAGTGGCAAAAGTTGTATCTACATTTAACTCTATTTTCTCAGATGCTCTGTATGTATATGTTATACCCAATCCGAAAGTTCCCTGTGTTTTAAGATGACTAGAATCACCGCTTGGAAAAATAAGATTGAATACTGTTGGGGCTGTTAACATATAAAATATGGTAGGCCCAAAATTTACACCTAAAGAATGTCTATGTGACATTGTATTAGTTACTGTATTAATATTATTGTTTGTTTCTTCTGTTACAATTTCATTATTATGTAAGTTCTTTTCTACTGTATTATTTGTAGGTTCTTTAGCTGTTTTCTGAGCAAAAGATATGCTAGTAAGTATAAATAAAAATAAAGCTATTAATTGTTTCTTTCTCATTTTATACCCCTAACTAAAATCTTAAACTAAAACCTATTCTAGGAAACAAAGATAATTTGATAGCAGATACATAATTAATTACACCAGGGAATGAATTCCAAGATGGTATCATAGCAGCTAAATCAACTAAACCGCTTCCAAAGAAACCTATGCCTTCTCTAATATCTTCATAAAGTCCAGGCATTCCAGAACGTACATAATAACCTATTTCAAATAATGATATATCTATATAAGGTTTTACCGGCCATTCTCTTGTAGGGAATAATTCTATAGTCCAGCCTAATTCATAAGATAAATACATTGTAGCATCAACTGTATGACGTTTAGTTTTTAATCCAGAAATACCATTTTCTGTTTCTATATCATACATGAAAGTTTCAATTCCAAATCTCAATGTATTAACAACTTGTCTTTTTTTACCGCCGTAGAATTTTATTCCTATCGTAGCAGGCATATATATTAAAGAAGCTTGTAAATAAGTATCAGAACCTATTAAAGAACCGATATTATCTCCTATAATACCGCCAGTATTTCCTGAATCAGGAAGGAATGAACTTGCTAAATCCCCTACTTTATCTTTAGGTATTCCAAGTCTAAATGTCATAGACTGAACACCAAATCCTAATTCTATTCCTATACGAGGATGAACTAATAAAGTATATGATATATTAGGTACATACCAAAAACTGCCTTTAGCTTCTATAGCTTCAATATATTTTCCAATATCACCTAATTCAAAATTAGCCAATCCTGCTAATGTTTGATAATTATTAAATACTGTGTCAATTAAATGAGGGAACAATGCCACATATCCTGGATTTAAGTTTACACTTACTATTTGTCTTCCTTTAATCCAACTGTAAGTATTAGTGTCCGATTGTGTAGACATTGGTATGCCGTTAGCATATAGATTAATTATAAATACATTAAATACTATAATAGCTGTAAGGATTTTTTTCATGTCAAAGCCTTATATATTTATTGTTTTGGCCCTATCTGACTAGGATTGCCAAAATTGCTGGAACTTAATCCGCCGAATAATTCTATTAACCTATCTTTTTCTTCTTCTGTAACATTTGAACTTGCTGCTATTTTATCTACATCTATTTTATTAGGATCGCCGCCGCTATTAACAATATCTTTCATAACACCAGTAATATTTTCTTCGCCGACTATATTCATAACCTCATCAATAGATTCTTTAGCCTGCTGATCCATCTCTACTGTATACAAATTATCTCCGCCTGGTACTGCTACTATATAGCCTTTATCTCCGCCTTGATAAACACCGCCTACACCTAATATTGTATCATTAAATGTATAATCTTTTCCATCTATTGTTAATTTATCGCCATCTACTGTGACACCTTGCCAATTACCGCTAGCTATTTTATTTAAAAAGAAATCAGGGCCAGGTTCTGTTATTGTCAAACTTGTTTTCTTGCAAGAAAATGCTGCTAATAAAATAAATATTATAATAGCATATTTTGAAAATCTCATTAATGTTCTCCTAAAATAAAAATATATTGTATAATTATACTATTTTTATTTATAAAAACAACTATAATATCATTTATATAAACTCGGATATATATACATTAAAATTTAATTTACTTATCATTGTAAAAATATTAAATAAAGTTATTTTATATTTTTATATTTTCACAAAAATAAAATATATAATTAAAACAAAAAATAACTCAACATATAAAACATAATTTATAATAAATAACACATATATAATATACTTTAACAAAAACTATAAATACTTTTTATTAATAAAATTGTATTATCTGTAAAATAACACCTTGACAGAAAATTTGAATTGAAGTAAAATTTACAACATGCATCAAATTTAAGGTAAATCTTTTGTTATATGAATAAAAATACAAAACATACTACTTGTATCATAAATCATGAAGAAAGTTTTAAAAGAATCATTATAAATAGAAATTACAAAACAAAAAGATACTCTATAGATTTTTTTGTAGCTGGATATAAATATAATAACGGCAAAGATGTAATAGATTTATTGCTAAAAAATGAGCCTATTAACTTTATACATGAAATAACAAATCCTTATGATAGGTTTGCTATAGCTATTTATGATAGAAGTTTTGACTTTAGGCTTGGTTATGTTCCAAGTATCATTTCTCCGTTAATCTCGTACAAATTAGAAGATAAAAGAAACAAAGTTCATGCTATTATAAAAAATGTAAAGCTAGATGCTATTGATGAATGTAAAATAGAAATCAGAGTATTTATAGATATAGCCAAGAAAAAGAAAGCTATATAATATTTGTTGCATATAAAAAAATATATGATATTATATATTTATGGTCAGTAAAGTTTCAGTAAAAACAGAAATAGAATTTCAAAAAGTAAAAGATAATTTTGTAAAAGAACCTTTTAATTATGGTATTTATGTATTAACAGGAAAAGAAAGGCTTTTTAAAAAGGCATTTGTTGCTGCTATGCATTCTGCTATGTTTCCAGATGAAGGCGACAGTGAAATGAATTACAGTGTTTTTTATGATAAAAATGATGCTGTAGGTTTTGCCCCATTAGAAGTAGCTGATACTCCACCATTCGGTTCAAAATTAAGACTTATAGTTATTTATAAATACAATAATTTTCAGGAGGATTTTTTAGAATATTGTTCTAGTCCTTCTAAAACTGCTGTAGTTATACTTGAAACTGAAAGCAATTTAGATGAAGATCCATTATATAAATACTTTTCAAAGAAACAAAATGCAAATAATATATATTTTATAGATTTTCCGTTACCTGATGAGCGAGATTTTAGAGGATTGATCAATGCTTATATTATAAAACAAGGGAAAAAAATAGCTTCCGATGCTGTTGAATATTTAATTAATAATATAAATTTGGATTACGACTCACTTTATTCAGAGCTTGCCAAAATTTGTAATTATAATGATAAAGAATATTTGAATGTTGAAGATATAATGGATTTTACTTATGTATCTAAAAACAGAAATATATTCGATTTTTTAGATGCTGTTTTTGAAAGAAACAGAAAAAAAAGTTTTAGTATAATGCATAGATTAGATCAAGACGCTTCAAGTTCTTTAACTTTGATGATGAATAATTTTCTAGCAATATACTATATGAAAATATTTCCGCCTCAAACTACTTTAAATGAAATAAGCAAAATAACAAAGATTCCAGAATTCATCTTAAAAAAGAAAAAAAATTCATTGAAACTTTTTTCATTGGAAGAAGTTACTGATATAATATCAAAAATATCATATTTGAATACATTAAGCGTTACAACACCAGTAAATGTATTTAAAGCCCGTTTTGAATTATTTTTGTTTACAATTACAAAATAACTTTATAAAAATAAAAGAATAATCATCAAAACTTTTAATCAGAATATCTATAATACACAAAGTACTATAATTAAACATATTAATCATTTATATAAAAATAAATTTAATGCAAATTTAAATTTTTATTATCTGAAAGTTATATTTTTTTATATATTATTACTATGACATATTTTTATATGTGAATAATTATATTTTTAATTGTTTAAATATTTATTTAAAAGAATTTATACAAAAAAATTATATTACAATATAAATTTGTTTTGACAAATAGTAGTTTGTTTTGTATAATATTTTAGAAAGTTTTGGAGGACAGTTTTATGTATTTAGTAAATCTTATGGAACAGAAAGTTTCAAAACTAGCAGATTCATATTTAAAAGATAAAAATATTCCTGTTAATACTAATATGCGTATGGATATTATAGCATATACTTTGAATAGAGTTCAGCCTCAGTATGTTACAAGTGCCAGAGGAGTACTTCACAGCTATAATAAAGATCCTATACAAAGCAATACAGAAATATTAAGCATAATAGCTGATGCTTGCGAAATAGTTACCAGAAGAAAAGAAAATACATTATTAGAATCTGTACCTTCAATAGAAGAAAGCGGTTATTATTTAACATACCCTAGTATAATGGGAAATATTACTGCTTCAAATAATTTTGAAAAAATAGACAATGCTTTAGTTTATATATTCTGCGAAGGTCAAATACTTCAAGGTTACGGAGTTAATTTCCCTAATCCTGCTATAGTATCAAGTAATGTACCTGGAAAATTTATGTTCTGCTTTATGCCTAAAAAAGTAGATTCTAATAAAGAAGTTGATGTTAAACTTGATATAGTTATAGAATCAGAAAAATTTATGCAATATGAAAGCGTATTGTCATTTAAATTAAAACCATCATATTATAATGCTGGAGATATGCCTTTATTCTCCATAGAAGAAGTTAATGATATATTATTAATAGAAAATCATAATATACCTAATAATAATTAATTGTTATATATAATAAAAATAATTATCATAACCCTAGTATAATCTTTTAAGAGAAATTAATGAGAGTAATTAGATTTATTGTATTTGCATGTTTTTTGATTATTTTTATTGTAATAGCAAATTTAATTCATAAAAACAGTACTTCCTATGAAGTTGTTACTATAACAAGTCCATTTACTTACAAAAATATAATAACTTATAGTAATAATGATATAAAAGCCTTAGCTTCTTTATCTTTCAAAGATTCATTAAATAGTTTATCTGAAATGTTTGATATAGATGCAGCATTTATTGGAAATAATATATTGAAAAAAAATATAAAAATAAGAGAAGATGAAGCGGAATTAGTAGTATTTACTCAAAATAATAATATAGGTCAAATAACTATTAACAGTTCTAAAAATGTTGATGTTTTTTTGGATAATGTATTGGATAGCCTATCATCAAATAATATACGTATGGAAAAACATTTTTTAGACGATGAAAATGGTAATATTTTAGCTGAAATATACATGCATCAAGCAGAAAGCTATAAAATCATTATAACTAAAACATATTTGGAAAATTCTAAAAATTTATCTATAGACTATATAAATTTGAATACTATTTGATATATTTGTTTTATTTGTATTAAATTTACAAAAATATTAATTTTTTTCCCTTGACAAAAAATTTACTTAATATTATCATTACTAAATAAGATTGATTATCAATTATAAATTATTTTTTATATATAGGGAATTATGATTATGAATAATACAAGAAACACTATACAAAAACAAGTTATATTAAACGCTGTTAAAGAATTAAAAAATCACCCAACTTCAGAAGAAGTTTACAACTATATCAAACCTAATTTCCCATCTATAAGTTTAGGCACAGTATATAGAAATTTAAATTTACTATCAGAAACTAAAGAAATACAAAAGTTATCAGTTATAGATGATGCTGTACGTTTCGATCATATAACAAATGAGCATTATCATTTTCAATGCAGCAAATGCAAAAAACTATTAGATATACCTATGGAATATCAAAAAAAGCTAGATGAATTAGTTTCAAAAGAATATGATGTTGAAGTTTTTAAACATGATATAGTATTTACTGGAATATGTAAAGAATGTAAAAATTCTTAATTTTTTTAATTATTGTAATCGGTTTTTTTACATTAAAAAATAATTTATTATATTCATTTTGTTAATAACTGTATCAAAAAGTCTTGATTTTAGTACTTATATTTTATATACTATTTGTATAACATTTTAAATTTAAGGAATAATTATGTCAAAAGGCTATTTAGCTTTAGTGCTACATGCTCACTTACCTTATGTGAGACACCCTGAACATGAAAACTTTTTGGAAGAAGAATGGTTATATGAAGCCATTACGGAAACATATATCCCTTTATTAGATGCATATGATCGAATGGTTAACGACGGAGTAAACTTCAAAATTACTATGAGTGTAACTCCACCATTAATGAATATGTTAGCTAATGAATTACTTCAAAATAGATATGTTAATTATATAGAAAAATTAATAAAATTATCAGAATTAGAGTGCGAAAGAACATCATTAGATCCTAATTTTCATCATACTGCAGAATTTTATAGAGATAAGTTTAGAAAGATTAGAGATATTTTTGTTTATAAATACAATAAAAACATATTAAATGGTTTCAGATATTTCTTGGAAAGAGGAAATTTAGAAATAATAACCTGCGGTGCTACACATGGATTTTTCCCATTCATGCAGGAATATCCTAAAGCAATAGAAGCTCAGCTAAAAATGGCTGTAAAAACTCATGAAAAACATTTAGGAAGAAAACCTACTGGTATATGGCTTGGGGAATGCGGATTCTTCCCTGGACTTGAAAAACATCTTGCAAACAATGGAATTAAATATTTCTTTGTTGATACTCATGGTATTATGTATGCTGACAGAGTACCTAAATACGGTGTTTATGCTCCTTTATATTGTTCAAGAGAAAGCAGAGTTGCAGCATTTGGTAGAGATATAGAAAGTTCAAGAAGTGTATGGAGTGCTGAAGTTGGATATCCAGGAGACTTCAGATACAGAGAATTCTATAGAGATATAGGTTATGATTTGCCATTTGAATATATTAAAGACTTTATACAAAGCAATGGACTTAGAAAAAACACTGGTATAAAATATTATAGAATTACTGGTAAAGATTGTGCAAAAGAGCCTTATAATCCTGAATGGGCTATGGAAGCTGCCGGAGATCATGCTGGAAACTTTATGTTCAACAGAGAAAAACAGATTGAGTATTTATCTTCTGTAATGGACAGACCTCCAATAGTAGTATCTCCTTATGATGCTGAATTGTTCGGACACTGGTGGTATGAAGGCCCTATGTTTATAGAATTCTTAATGAGAAAAATTCATTATGATCAAAATACAATAGAAACTATTACTCCAAAAGAATATTTAGAAAGACACCCAGTAAATCAAATATCAATGCCTTCAATGTCAAGCTGGGGTGCTAATGGTTACGGAGAAGTATGGCTTAATGGTACTAATGGCTGGATATACAGACACTTACATAAAGCTGCTGAACGTATGATAGAATTAGCACATGACTATTATAATGAAACTGGTCTTTATGAGAGAGCTTTGAATCAGGCAGCACGTGAATTATTACTTGCTCAAAGCAGTGACTGGGCTTTCATTATGCATACTGGTACTATGGTTGATTATGCTGTTAATACAACTAAACTATATGTAAAAAGATTTACTGACCTATACTATGCTATTAAAAATAGGGACTTAAACGAAGAATGGTTAAGTAAATTAGAATGGCGTGATGATATATTCCCAGAAATGGACTTTAGAATATATAGCTAATGATTAATTAAGAAATTTATTCAAGAGTATGTATATTACAAAATATGCATACTCTTTTTTATATCAAGTATTTATACCTAAACAACTACATTTTGTCAGAAATAATTTTTTTGAATTTTAAATATCTGCAGGGCTTTGCCCACCGCTCTGCGTGCTTACGCAGCACCACAGTTCTTTTGCGACCGTAGGGAGTGCCTGTGGTATTGGCACAAAGAACCTATATCCTCAACAAGCTCGGATACGCTTCGCGAAAGACTGCATTTTTAGTCTAAATTTAGGTTATATTCCATATTTAATGAATATTTTTCAAATATAAAGTTCTAGCAATTGCGTTTTCGCGAAGCGTATCCGAGCTTGTTGAGGATATAGCTACTTTTTTGTGCGGCAAAAAAGTTGATAATTCTATATAAAGTGCATCAGTTGACAAACTTAAAAATTTTCAGTATATATTATCCAATATTTACGAATTACAATTAATTATGTTTTATAAAAAACAGTTTTATATTTTTAGTATAAAGTAATATTTTACTTGATTATATATTTTTTGTATACTATAATTTATATATAAAAATTTTTTTAAAATAAAAAATAAATATTTAGAGGTGTATAATGGAACAAGAGGTAAAAGCAAGAATTGATTCTTGGTTAAATGGTTCTTATGATGAAGAAACCAAAAAAGAGATTAGAGCATTATTAGATGCAGGTAATGAAAAAGAATTAATAGATGCATTCTATAGAGATTTAGAATTTGGTACTGGCGGACTTAGAGGAATAATGGGAGTTGGTACTAACAGAATGAATAAATATACTGTTGGTGTTGCTACTCAAGGTTTAGCTAACTATATACTAAAACAAGGCGGAAGTGATTATAAAGTTGCTATAGGATATGACTCAAGAAATAATTCTGATGTATTTTCTAAAGCTGCTGCTGAAATACTTTCTTCAAATGGCATAAGTGTTTATTTATATGATGATATTCACCCTATTTCGCTTCTTTCTTATGCTGTTAGAAGTTTAGGCTGTATAGCTGGTATAGTTGTTACTGCTAGCCATAACCCTAAAGAATATAATGGTTATAAAGTTTATTGGACTGACGGTGCTCAAGTTATTCCTCCTCATGACAAAAATATAATAGAAGAAGTATTGAAAGTTAAGCCTGAAGAAGTAAAAATGGGTGATGCTTCAAAAGTTACTCTTATAGGAAAAGATATTGAAGATAAATACATGAATGATTTAATGGGATATTTAGTTAATCCTGATATCATAAAAAAACATCATGATATAAAAATAGTTTATACTCCTATTCACGGTTCCGGATACAAAATGGTTCCTATGGCTTTAAGAAAAGCAGGATTTACTAATTTAACAACTATGGAAGGATCTCAGCCGCCTAATGGAAACTTCCCTACTGTTGAATCACCTAACCCAGAAAACCCTGAAGCATTGAAAATTGCTGTTGATAAAGCTAAAGAAATAGGTGCTGAACTTGTTATGGGTACTGACCCTGACTGCGATAGAATGGGCTGTGCTTTACTTACTAAAGATGGTTCTTATATGTACCTTACTGGAAACCAAATCGGTTCTATCATAGCATACTATCTTATAACAAACAAAAAGAATGTTCAAAATCCATATATAGTAAAAACTATAGTTACTACTGAACTTGCAAGAGCTATTGCTGATGCTAATAATGTAAAACTTTATGATGTTCTTACTGGATTCAAATGGATTGCTGATATTATAGAAAGAACAAAAGATGGCACATATTTATTCGGATTTGAAGAAAGTTTCGGATATTGTATTAACTCTAATGTACGCGATAAAGACGGTGTTAGTTCTTGTTTAATGCTTGCTGAAGTACTTGCTTATTGTAAAGACAATAACATGACTTTAGCTGATTACTTAGAAAGCATTTATGAAAAATATGGATACTTCTATGAAGAAACTATTTCCATAACTAAAAAAGGTGCTGACGGTGCTAAAGCTATAGCTGATTTAATGACTTATTACAGAAACAATTTACCTAAAGAAATTTCTGGTGTTGAAGTTGTAAGTATAAGCGATTATGAGAAAAAAGAAGTTTATGATAATACTGGTAAAAAAATAAATGATATTACTTTACCTAAATCTAATGTTCTTCAATACATACTTGCTGATAAAACAAAAATTACTATCAGACCTTCTGGTACTGAACCAAAAATCAAATTCTATTTTGAAGTTTGCGTAAAAGAAAGCAAAGATAAGAGACTTGCAGTTGCTAAAGACAAAGTAGCTAATTTCAAAAAGTTTATTAAAGAATAATTTATTTATATAATTAATAAATACCAAAAGCCTCATTATTTTTAATGGGGCTTTTTGATATTTAAAGATTTATTCTAAATCCCGCCCTTTATTCCTTATTACTATTTTTTTATTTTAATATTAATTATATTTATAGCTTAAAAAGAAATTTCAGCACCCACCCAAGTGCTGATTAGATTTTTAATGCATTTAACGCACGGTGAACTAAATTTATAATATAATAAAATTCGGCTTAAAAATAAATCTATATTTTTAATATTATTCTGCGTGCGGTTAACATTCTATAAATTAAAAAAATTCTGGGCGGGCAGCTAAAATAACAGTTAAAATAAAAAATAAAATAATATAAAAACGACAGAATAGCATTATAAACCTAAAGGGCGGGCAAATGTAATTAAAACTATATTAATCTTCACGTATTTTTATATTAAATCTATTTCTAAAACTAGAATAAACAGATGGTATTATTATCAATGTGAACATAGTAGAAAATATTAAACCTCCGCATACAGCTATAGCTAATGGTCTATACATTTCACTTCCATTACCAATCTCAAATATCATAGGAAGCAAACCTAATATAGTGGTTAATGATGTCATAAGTACAGGTCTTAATCTTCTCTTACAAGATTCTAAAGCGGCATTGTCCCAACTTATTTTTTTCTCAATAACTACCCTATTCATATAATCAATCAATACTATGCCATTATTAACAACTATACCAACAAGCATTATTATTCCTATACCGCTATAAACATTTAAAGTTTGCTTTCCTAAATATAAAAATACTAATGCTCCAAATAATGCAAATGGAACTGCCAAAGATATTACAAAAGGCGTAATATAAGATTCAAATTGTCCTGCTATAATAGCATATACAAATACTAAAGCCATTATTAAAGAAATAATTAATTGTATAAACGCTTCCTGCATATCCTCATAATCACCTGAAAAATTCACAGAAAATCCGCTAGGTATATATATATTATTAATCTCTTTTCTAATATCATTAATAATTTCATTTATCGGTCTTCCAAAAGAACTGGCACTTATTTCTATTATTCTTTTATCATTTTTTCTATTTATCTCTGTCGGGCCTGTAGCTTTATGAATATCAACAACAGAAGAAATAGGTACTATACCATTTGAAGTTGGTATCATCATCTTTTGAATAGTAGAAATAGTATCTCTGTTTGTATCTTCTAAACGAACTATAATATCAGTATCTACATATATAGAATTATTCAAAGTCATTTTACTGGCCGTAGTACCGCTGAAAGACATTCTTATAATATTAGCAATGGTGTTAATATTGATACCCATTTTAGAAACTAAATCTCTATTAATATCAAAAATAAGTTCATGATTTGAATCATCTTCTTTTACTAAAACATTTCTCACACCATCAACTTTAGATGCAGCGGCTATAATATTGCTTGCAACATCATATCCTCTCTCTAAATCTTCACCTACAAGCTCTATAACTATAGCACTATAATCCTTAGGCTTACCTAAAGCTACGTTCTCAGAATTAAGTTCTATACGTCCGGGATAACCATTAACTCTGTTCCTAATCATCTCTATATAATAACTGATATCTAATTTTCTTCCTAATTCTCTATCAACTAATTTTACCCTAACCTCTCCATGATGCTCGTTTCTTCCAGTTCTAACTCTAGTTTCATAATATTCCATATTGTTTCCAACAGCATCTTCTATATCATGCTCCATAGATTTCATAAACATATCCGTAAACTCTACTCTGGCACCTACTGGAAGTCTTAATCTGGAAATTATTGTTCCTTCATCGGATACAGGATATCCTTCCTTTCCTATATTGGTTAATAATAAAAATAATGATATGCTTAATGATAATCCTATTAAAGCAAATGATTTCTTTTTATTTCTTATCACTATATAAAGTGCTGTTAAATAAAATTGTTCTATTTTGCTATGCAAATTCTTATTAAAAAACTCTGATAATTTATTTAATACAAAATTCAATTTGCTTTGATTATTTAATTTTCTTAATCTTGAAGCTAATAAAGGTACTATGGTTAAAGCTACAAATAGTGAAGTGATTAATGAAATAGAAACAGTCATACATAAATCACTAAACATCTGCCCCATTTGTCCTTGAACAAAAAGAAACGGTAGGAATACGCATACACTTGTTAAAGTAGAAGCAGTAATAGCAATAGATACTTCACTAGTACCTAAAATAGATGATTTTAAATTATTTATTCTAGTAGTTTTTTTATCATAATTATATTTTGAATAATAATTATTATAATAAAAAATATTTTCGAGAACAACTATAGAATTGTCAACCATCATTCCAACACCTAGAACTAAACCGGAAAGAGATATTACGTTTATTGTTATATCAAAGAAATACATTAATATAAAAGTACTTATAACTGATATAGGTATGGAAACACTTATAATAAATACGCTTTTTATATCCCATAAATAAAACATAAGAACTATAACTGCAAATAAAGCACACTGCCAAACCGTATTTAATACATTGCGTATGGAATTTTTTATTGTATCTGAACTGTTAAATAATATTTGATAATAAACACCAGCAGGCAAATTAATACTATCAAGTCTTTTCTGTATATCTCTTGATATTTGTATGATATTGCCTCCTGATTCTTTAGTTATAGCAACAGTTAATGCCTTGCTTCCATTTATACGAACTATTTCTGAATCATCTTCATAATCCTCATGAACATAAGCTATATCTCTTACTCTCAAAGGATAAATTCTATCTCTTAAAGCTATAACTACATCTTCAATATCTTCTACCTCTCTGAACTCTCCTGTAGTTCTTATATTATATTTGTATACTCCTTCATAAGTTTCGCCGCCTGCAATGTTCTGATTTTCTAAAGCCAAAGTATGAACTATATCATTAATATTTATGGAATAAGCATTAAGTCTATTTAAATCTATATCAACACAAATAATTTTTTTTTAATCCGCCCCTTATTTCTGTTTGAGCAACTCCGTCAACTTGTTCTAATCTTGTAAGTATTTGACTATCAACTAAATCATACAAAGAAGATAAATTATCCGTACCAAAAAAAGCTATATTCATTATTGGTGTAGAATCACTTGAAAACTTTGATATATTAGGGTTTTCTGCCTCATCTGGTAAAGAAGATCTAATCATATCTATAGCTTCCCTTATATCATCAGCTGCAGTTTGTAAATCTGTTCCCCAATTAAATTCTATTTCAACATTAGATTCAGACTCTTTTGATTTTGATTTAATAGTTTTTACATTATTAACAGAAGATACAGCACTTTCTACTATTCTAGTAACCGATTTCTCAACTTCTTCTGGGCCGGCATTCTCATAAGTTGTTTTTATACTGATAATAGGCACTTCCATATCAGGCAAATAATTTATATTAAGTCTTGAAATACTTATAAATCCAATTATGAACATGGATACGAGTGTAACAAATACTGTTGTCGGTCTGCTTACTATGATAGTAATAAATTTTTTCATTTTTATAAATTTAAATCATAAAAATATTTCGCAAATATGATATTAAATTCTAAAAAATATTCAATAGCATTTATTAAGAAAAAAACAACAAAAACTATTCTTTTTTATTATTTTTATCTTTGTTATATAGCATTTTTACTAGGAAAACTAATGCAATAATTATTAATACTTTGATGATAATGCTAAGTATGCCATGAATACCGAAATGAGGCCCAAACAACATTGGAAAATCAAAATAATTCCTTGCATGCGGGTGAGCTGGGGGCATATGAAACATTCTGTCAAATGCCGGAGAACATGAACTCAATAAAAAAAGTGATAATATAGAAGAAATTATAAAAGTAAGTTTTTTTAACATAGTAGTTATCCATTGTTTTATTTGCTTTATTAGACGAAAAATTATAATAAAAGTTCCCAATAAATATTTATTTTTCATAAAAAAGTTGTATTATTATAATCAATATAAATAGGAAATAATTATGGAAATATTAGATTTAGAAAGAGCCGAATACGAATTAAACAAAGCATACAAATCAAACCCTACTCCTTGGGCTGAACATTCAAGATATGTTGCCAAAGCTGCAAGGATAATAGCTTCTGAATACAATAAAAAATCAACAGATAAAAAATTAGATGAAGACAATTCCTACATATTCGGACTTTTACATGATATAGGAAGATACACTGGTATAAGTGCAGAAAGGCATTTAATAGACGGATACAAATACTGCATTAATTACGGTTGGGAGAAAATGGCTCAAATATGCATAACTCATGCTTTTATGATACAAGATGTAAATACTGCAATAGGAAAATTTGATATGCCTGAAGAAGATTTCAACTTCATAAAAAATTTCGTTGCCAATGCTGTATATGATGATTATGATTTACTTATTCAATTATGCGACAGTCTTGCTTTGCCTTCTGGATTTTGTTTGCTCGAAAAAAGATTTATAGATGTTGCTTTAAGATACGGAACATTTCCGCAGAGTGCCTTGAGGTGGAAAAGGGTATTTGAAATAAAAGCGTATTTTGAAAGTGTTATAGGTACTTCAATTTACAATTTACTTCCGAACATAAAAGACAATATTTCATGATCTTTTTAATTGTATATTTTTTTCTTCAAAATAAAGTGATATCGCATTTTTTATTTCTTTCAAGGCTTCTTCTTCTGTTGCTCCAAAAGAACTTATATTATCTAATTCTTCTGATAAAGCTATATAGCCCTCATCTTCTTCACTGTAAAAAATTTTAATACTATATTTCATATCATTCCTCCAAATTATATTTATTAACTAAATATAAAAATTGTTTAACTTGATAAGGTTTTACCTCTCCATTGACATTTTGAATATTAATTAACTCAGAAATACCAATTCTTGAATATATACCTAAACAACTATATTTTGTCATAAATAATTTTTTTGAATTTTAAATATCTGCAGGGCTTTGCCCCGCACCCCAGTTCTTTTGCGACCGTAGGGAGTGCCTGTGGTATTGGCACAAAGAACCAAAAAGCCTACATTTTTAGTCTAAATTTAGGTTATATCCTATATTTAATAGGCATGTTTTTAATATAAAGTTCTAGCAATTGCGTTTTCGCTACTTTTTTGTGCGGCAAAAAGTAGATAATATATAAAGTGCATCAGTTGACAAAGTTAAAAATTTTTAGTATATTCTATGACTTCCTCTTTGTCTTTTACACACAAAACCAAAAGATTCTATAATATTACAAAAATAAGAATATTTAATATTTTTATTATTATTTGTAAGTTTATTAATAATTTCTTTTTTATCCATAATTTAATTATAAAATTATTTAATATAAAATCAACCGTTTTCCTAGTTTCCGCCTACTCGCCTAGCTAACGCACTCCCTACGGTCGGCACCTTCCCGCACGCAACGCTCACCCTTACAGCAAGTACAATGTAAGTGCGGCTGATTACCCACTACTCGCCGTAGGGGCATTCCGCACCGTATATCTTAACCTTATGGCTAGTAAAATGTAGGTGCGGTTTATTATCCAATATTAAACAAAAAAACTTAATCAAAAATAAACTTCTTTATTCCATATTTTGTTAAATCTTCATCTGTGACAAAAACTACACTATACCTAGCTCTAGTAATAGCTACATATAATCTAGCCTTATATTCTGAATTATTTAATTTTTCTTTTTTTAGAAACTTAATAATTTCATCAGTAGTAAAAATCATAACTCTGTCATATTCCAATCCTTTCACAGCTCCAAAATTCATAACTGGATATTTTATATTTATTATTTTATTAGCAGATGATTTACTATTTCTTAATTGTATTATATTATTTGGATATAATTCTAAGTATTTATCTACTTCCTTAGTTTTAATAGAATAAATTCCTTCATGTTCATCTGAATGTATAGAGCAAGATTGTACAATATCATAACTTGGATATAGTTGAGATGCAAAATAACATATTTCTTTATTATTTCTATAAGATTTATTTAAAGTAACAGTATCTATTTGACAATTATTTATACATTTATTTTTTATAAAATTATATATATTACTACTTACATAACTGTCATTTTCTTTACGAGAATTTTGTCTACGAGTATTAGTTATATATACTCTTTGTCGTAAATCACCAACCATATATATATTAATATAACTATTAAATAATAACTCAATTAGATTTAAATCATGCCCTGATATATCTTGAACTTCATCTATAAAAATAGTATCAAAAATGTTTTCTAATCTATTAATTATTTTGTTTTTGGATATAGTATTACATTCAATAATAAATTCAGATAATGATATAGAATATATTTTATTAGTTTTTGTAAAATAGTGCTCTTTTTTATATTTATTAGTATTAAATGCTGGGTGTTTTTTATCATAATATTGTATAAAATCCAACCCTGTAACATCATTGACATCACTAAAAAAACACGTTATATATGGTTTTACTCCATGATTTATTAAAAATGAAAACCAAGTTTGAATTTTTATATTTTTAGGTATAGTACCATTAATTTCAAGAATCTTTTTTTTTATACTTATTTCGTTATTATCTGTATATGTTGTAATTAATATATTCTGATTTTTTAATTTTAATGCTTCATTTATTATATAAGTAGTCTTTCCACAACCTGCAGCGGCAAGCAATAACTTATTCACACTCATTTACAGCCTCTTTTATATACTCTGGATATTCTATTGCATCGTGGTATTCAAATATTTTTAAAGCACATTCTACTTTATTATTTAACATATAATCTAATAATGAAATATTATTTTTACAATTTGTTTTAAAAATTTTATTAAATAAATCTATATTGTTATATTTTAATAAATTTGGTTCTAGTGTATTAATATTATTAATAATATTTTTATTATTTTTATTATTTTTATTATCAGATATTTTTATATCTAAATCATCAAAAGTATTTTCTTTTTTTTCGTAACATATTTTTATATTATTATTATTTTTATATTCTTTATATTTATTCTCTAATTGTTTTACATTTCCATCATTATCAGTAACTACTATCACTTTATTATTTAATTTTTCTGATAATTCTAAATATCTTAAAAAAGATGTTCCAACAGATATTACATCTATCTCATCTTCTATAGGTAGTTTTCCATATTTATCTTTATATGCCCTTTGAAAAATTAATTCATCACTAGCACCTTCTACTAGCACTGTTTTCTTTGACAATACTAATCTCAATGTATCATATCCAGAAACTTTTTCAAAAAAATTAAATGTCTTTTCTTTTAAATCAGTGAAATGAATACTATTTTCATAATTTATCATTATTATATTTTTTAATAACATTTTATTTGCTACAAAACTACTATGTGTAGTTATAATAATCTGTTTATTTTTATTAGACACATTACTTATATTATATTTAATCTTGTCTAATAAACTATTTAATTTAGAATGTGATAAATGACTCTCTGGTTCTTCTAATAAAATTAAGCTAGCATCTTGTGCTTTATTATCTAATAATGCCAAATTAGTTTTTATATAACATTGTTCTCCTTTACCTATATATTGAAATGGTATATCATCAATATATGTAAGAAGTGTATTTTGCCAATCATTATGTAATAAATCTACTGACAATTTTAATTCTTTCTCAGAAATATTATATTTATCTTGAAATATTCTATCATTTATATTTTTTATATTTTTATCATTAGAAAATGTATATTTCATTTCTCTATGGGCATTAAGAATTTGTATTTTTTCTTCATTACTTATAGATTTTTCTATTATATATGATAAATAAATATCAGAACCATTCTTTGATTTATTAATAGATGAATCTATTAAAACGGATTTAATTGGAATTTTTTTACGAGTTAAATGATTTCTAGCAAAAGATTTAGTTTCTATTTTATAAAATTCTATAGGTAATACCTCTAATTCATTGTTATTGCAACTATATGAATCACAAAACTCTTTATATTCTTCCTGATAGTCTTCATTAAATAATATTTTAAACTGTATACCACATTCATCAACTGATTTCATATTATTGTTTCCACGCATTTCTTTAAATTCATTATCTTCATCTTTTCCAACTTCAAAATATAATTCTATAATAATTTCTGGTAACTCCTTATAATTAGAACTTTTATTAGAATAATAGTTTTTTACAGCTTTCTTATTAAATATATATGGATTGATTTCATTTTTTAAATATTTTCCATCTAAAACACCTGTTAAAGCCAAATATATAGCCTCTAACAAAGTTGATTTTCCAGCTTCATTATTACCTACTATTATATTTATATCTTCATTTAAATTTAATTCAAAATCCTCGAAACATTTAAAATTTTTAATTTTCACTGTTTTAATATACATATATTTTCCTTAAAATTAATAATTAATCATAACACTTATTTATAAAAATTACACAATTTATAGTTCATATTACTAGCTTTCTATAATCTTTCTTTCTTCCTCTGATATATTATAAATAGAATAAACGGTTTTATCAATAAAAGAATTAATATACAAATAATTTAATCATATAGCAATAATTTACTGATTAAGTCTAAGCAAATCTATTTGTTCTACATTCATAGGCGATTGATTATAAATATAATTGCATTCTTTACATAAAGGTACTATATATGTCGTATCATGAGAATAATTAGGATAAACATGAGCTCCAACCTCAGCATCGTTATTACAAGCTAAATTAGAGCACTTTTGAAATTTTCTTTCTTTTTTATCTTCCCAATATTCTTTCCAAGTATTATAACCACTTGGTGGATTTTCATTTGAAGTTCCTATTTTATTATATACTGTAATCATCATAACTCCTTTGTAATTTATATAAATTATAATAATGTAATAATTTTATTTAAACCTCTTATAGTTCCTTTTATTCCCCCTCTATAATTCTCACTTCCTCATCGCTCAAATTATATAACTTGTACACTAAAGCATCAATCTGCTTGTCAACAGCATTGATTTGCCTGCTAACCATAGTAACAGCATTAGGATTTTTCTCAACGGCTAACTTTTTGTTTAACGCAATGATACTGTCAACTAAAGCAACCATTTTGTCATGCATTTCCTTGTCTTGTTTATTGTTTAAATCTAAATTAGGAAACTTAAAAGGAGATATAAATTCAGGAGTTAATCTATAAGCATTGCCCCTCAAAGCTGTACTAGTATTTGATACAAAAAACCAAAATATTTTTGAATTTAAAATAGCATAAAAATACATTTCATTAAGATTATTAATTTTTTCATTAAATATTATGCTATGTATACTTGGACCATGATAAAAACAACCTTCAAAATCATAACTAATTCTTAAACTTACCAACATATCTGGTATCATAATCTTTTTTCTTTCATAATAGTTAATGCTTCTTAAAGCAGAATATTTATAATAATCATTATCATTCATTTTGATTTTTCTAGTTAACAAAACTGATTTATATTTATTTAGATATTTATATGTTAATGGATATTTTGTTTTTAATTCTTTAATATCTATTAATGACATATTATTATCATCTTTATTTTTTACATATGGTAATAATAAATATTTAGCTGCTTTTAAATCCTGATATCTTCTTATAGATTCACCATAAAGAAAAGGAACTAATAAATCTTTTTCTAATTCTTCTTTTTCTTCTGAAATATTAGATTTTACTATACAAGTATTTTGATTTTCTTCTAAAATATCAAACAAATAAATATTATCATTACCTGTAGAAGAACCTTTAAATATTTTGTATGTTATTTCTGAAAACAATAATTCTTGATTATCAATCTTACTTAAGATACCTTGAACATCTGAATTATTAAAATTCCAAGAATTAGTATTTAAAATAGAATAATCAAATTTATCATACTCTATATTAGATAAATTTGTATAATCATCATTTAAATTAAATTGTTTATATAAAATATTATTTTTTTCTTTTTTAGATAAAAATAGCAAACAAGTATATGTTGTAGCATTACTAAAAATTTGATTTGTAGTAAAATTGACTATAGTATCAACTGCATTATTATTATATAAATATTTTCTTATTTTTTCTCCGCTTTCTGATTGAAAAAATTTATGAGGTAAAATATATCCTAATTTACCATAATTATTTAACATAGAAAAAGCTTTATATAAGAAAATAATATATAAATCATAATTTCCTTTTACATAATCTATATAAATATTATTATAATAATTAACAGTTTCCTTGTTAGTATCTGAAAGCGTTTGCATTCTTACATACGGCGGATTGCCTATCACCACATCGAAACCGCCCGCTTTAAAAACGCTTTTAAACTCATCTTCCCAATCAAAACAATTTATTTTATATTGCGTCTCCTCGTCAAAATCAAGCACCGACTGGCTCTCGTAAAAACCATTACCTACTACGAGCTGTAGCACCTTCCCGCACGGCAATGCAACCCCTTACGGACAGACCTCTGTACGTGCGGCTGAATACTTTTTAATATTTAATTATTACTAGACATTATAAAATCAATAAAACTTTTACCAAAATCTGTTATTTTCATAATTTCAAATGGTCTAGTATCATATCTATTTATACCATCATCATATAGCAAACATTTATATGTTAAATTCTGCAAATAAAAAATATATTGTTCATTAGATAATTGAGTAAATTTATCTCTAATTTTAGAATGTATATAATTTCTATCAGGTTCTATATTTTTATAAAATAAATAAAATTCATTTAAAATAGCTATTTCTACCTCTGAAGTTTTAGATATTATATCAAGAAATGTATTTAATAATTCAATATCTAATGAATCTTCCTTATAAACTTGATTAACGAGAATATCTCTAAATATTTTCATTTTATATTCAGATTTATTTTTTACAACATTTTGAAATACTAAATCCATAGAATACAAAAAATCTTCTTTTACTTCTATATTATCAGCTGAAATATTTAATTCTTGCAACCTTTCTATAAATAGCTCAATAAAATCTTCTAATTGTTTTTTCTTCAATCTATCATTTAAATTCAAAAAGTATAATAAAATATCCCCATAAGGTAATTTTGATAGCAAAATCTTTGCAATATCACTCCATACAATTTTACTTACATCTTTTTTATTATGTTCCATAATCTATTAAATCCTTTTTATATTATTTCAGCTATTAAGTTAAACAAATTATTTTTATCAGACTCCATTTTATAAAATTTCACAGTATCATCTTTAACTAAACTTTTTATTAATTTAATATCATCATCACTTGCATTCATACCAAAATAAATAGCTTTAATAGGTAAATAAATATATTCCTCTTTAGTATAAGCAATAATCCTATATTCCTTTTCATATTTCCAATTTTTATGCTTTAAATAAAATAATGATATAAAATAACTTTCTAAATTTAATGCATAATTATCAAACATATGTTTATACTCACCTAATATAACATTATTAGTATATCTAACTTTTTTCAAAATCATATTATCATATTCATTAATATTGCTAATATCATAAGCTACACAAATTCCTTTATGTTCATTTGCATAATGACTCCACATAAGAAAATTATTATATTCACTACTTAAAGAGTATATCTTAATATCATTTGTATATTTTTCTATAGCTTCAAAAGCTTCTTTATTCAATTTTATTAAAGGGTCTGCAGGATCATTAAAATAATTAAAATTACTTAATCTAATATTATTAATTTTATTATTATTATTTGATATTAGTTTTAATAAATTAATATCTATTTTTTTGTATTTGTATAATAAGTTATTATCAATAATGTAATTATTATTTTTTACTTTAAAATCTTCTGTTAATATTATTTTAAACAATTCATCAAACATATTTTTAAATTCTTCATTACTGTTTTCATAAATTATCATAATGATATCAAACAATAATATTGTAGATGAATTATCCATCTTTAAACCTTCTAAAAAATCATTATATCCATCTTGAAAATTATTAAGAAAACATTTATATAATCCTCTATGATAATAACATAAACAATCTATTTGATTATTATTAATTTTATTCATAAAATACGTTTCTATCATTTCTAAAGCTTTTTTATAATTTTTTTTCAAAAAATATATAAGAGATTTATCATAATATGATTTAGAATACCCCTTACTAATTGCTAAATCATAATATTTTAAAGCTTTTCTATATAATTTTTTTTTATAGTATAAATTACCTTTTAAATCATAAGCTTCAGCTAAATTAGATAGTAAATCGATTGCTTTATTACAATATTTATTAGCCTTATTAATTTTATATATAGATGAATATTCTGCACCAATTTTACAATATATCTTATATAACAAATTGTTATCATTAATATTATTAGCTTCAAAAATATTAAGAGCTTGAAAAAAATCTTTTAATGCCTTTTTAAATTTATAGTGAAATGAATAAAATTTTCCTCTTTCAAATAATGCTCTAATATAAAATTTTTTATAAACAATATCAGACTTATCATCTATAGAATCAAAATATTCTAAATATTTATTAAAATACTGTAAAGCTTCAGAATAATTTTCATAATTATCAAGGGCTTTATCCAAATTTTCATTAAAAATAATCATAATTATTCACTTTCAATAACTCTAATCTCCTCATCAGTCAAATTGTATAATGAATACACAATCTTATCAATAGCCTTGTCCACCGCCTGAATACGCGTGTTAAGCATTTCAATAGTGTTAGGGTTCTTCTCGGAAGAAAGTTTTTTGTTTAAATCAATGATGTTGTCAACGAGATTAACTAATTTATCATGAATTTCCTTGTCTTCCTTATTATCCAAATCTAACTCTTTTATAGGAAAAGAACCTATAAAATTTGGAGTAAATACAGAAAACCAACCTCTAAAAACTGTGCCTGTATTAGCTACATAATAATAAAATAATTTACTATTAATTATAGCTAATATATAATAAGGATTATATGCTACATTTTCTTTAAAAGAAATACTATATAATTTTGTATTATGATATGTAAAATCATTATCCCAGATAGCCTGTGATTTATTAGCCATATAAGGAATTGAAATCTTTTTACACTCAAATTCATTTAAATTCTGTGTTCTTCCATATTGCCACCATGTATTTTTAAATTTTTCATGTTCTCTGCTTTCCAATTCTTTTTTATTCTCTTTTAAATATTCCCAAGCCTTTGGAAATTGAGATTTTATTTCATTTTCTGTATACAAAACTGCATTACCATTAACAAGTTTATAAGGGAATATAACCCATTTACTTGGTATAATAGTTTCATATCTTTTGGCATCTTTACCCAATAAAAACGGTTTTATAATTTCTCTTTCTATCTCAATTTCTTTATCTAATGACTTAGAATAAGTTTTTACAACTCCGTTAATTTCTTCTCCTCCATGCAAAATATAAATATCATCTGCACTAGTTTGAATTCCTACAAATATTTTTCTAGTCAAATCCTCTAATTTTACAGGCATAGATTTTAATTTATTTAATATATTGAGTATATCTTCACTATGGAAATTCCATTTTTCTTCATTAGTTAATGAAATTGGAAGCTGTACAAATTTTGCATTTTTCAATGCTTCTTCTATATCTTCATCTTTATAAAATCTAAACAATTCAAAATTATCTCTTTCGCTTCCGCTTAAAAATAATAAACATGTATATGTAGTAGCATTATCAAATATTTGATTTGCTCCAAAATATACAACTTTTTTCAAAGCCTTTTTATTGGCTATAATATTTCTTAAATTTTCTCCCATATCTCCTTCAAAAAATTTATGAGGTAAAATATATCCCATTTCACCTGTAGACTTTAATAATTGGAGAGCTTTTTCAACAAAACATAAATAAATATCTATATTACCGCTGCTTGCACTTTTATAATTTTGTTTCAATGTTTCAACAGATAACGGACTTGATTCCATCATAGTTTGAATTTTTACATAAGGAGGGTTTCCAATTACTACATCAAATCCCCCTGCTCTCATTATATCCCTAAACTTAGAATTCCAATCGAAACAGTTAATTTTATATAAAGTGTCATCGTCCAAATCAAGATGGCTCTCGTAAAAATCATTGCCTATTAAACTATTACCGCATTTGATATTGTCCTCCAATGACGGTAAAGCCCGCTCATTAAATAAATCCTGATTGTTCTGTATTGACGCCGGACTCTCCCCCTCTAAACATTTCATAAGTAATGATAATTTCGTTACCTCCACCGCATTGCTGTCTATGTCCACACCAAATATATTGTTGCGTAATATCTGCTTCTTTATCCAAATTGTTAAATCCCCATTCTCTTTTATTACATCTTCTTTTGAACCCTTAAACTTTGCCATGTCCTTTATCTTGTTGTAATATTCAATATGATAATTAAGTAAATATTTATACGCCCCAAGTAAAAAACTTCCGCTGCCGCAAGCTGGATCCAATATTTTTATATTGGCTATCTCCTCAGGCTTCTTCCCCTTTATAGCCTCCCCAACTGTATTCGCTACTATATAATCAACTATATACTCAGGTGTATAATAAACTCCTCCTGCCTTACGCACCTCTGGTTTTAATTCTATCTTCGCACTATGATTCTTCCCTATAGTGATTGTCTTTCCCAAAAACTGCTCATAAGCATTCCCTATTATCTCAACCGATATAACAGAAAACTCATAAGGACTCAAAGGATAATAAAGCTCATTAATAATCTCTTTTATTACTTTATTATCAATCTCAATACTGCTGCTAATACTGTCTTTAGAAAAATCAAACAGCCCAGAATTATACCTGCCGTCAGCATGTTCAAAAATTTTTAAAAGATTACTGTAAAAATTATCCCCCTTATTTTCGCAAGTCCTTTTTAAATCACCATACTCCTCAATACCTCTGTCTTCAGCCGCCCTCAAAAATATAATCCTGTCAATAATCTGCTGAACCGCATAATTCAAATCGCGTACAGATAAATTTTTATTAAGCTTCGCAATATTAGATGCAAGCTTAGTCCTCAAATTATCAAGCGAATTAAGAAAATCAATATCAACACTTTCAGTACCTTTTTTGTTTGAAGTACCTGCAATATATTTTTCAAGCGAACCCTGTTCAATCCTCTCTTTATTAAGTATCTCATAAAGAAAATCAAATCTATTAAGATAATCTTCAAAATGAATATACTCAATTCTAGCAGTAGAAGCCTTATCATTAACATTTGGCTTTCTAGTGCAGTCATAAACGGCAAGCTCCTCAAAATCAGTGAGGAAACTTATACCAAGCTTGGCACTCCAACCATACCTCCTAAGCTGAAAAGCAGGCAAACTGTCCTCTTTAAGATTAACACCGGGCTTTTTCGCCTCCACAAAGAAAACCCTATTTCCCCCAATACGAAATGCATAATCAGGAGCTTTAGTTTCCTTTCCCACTTTTACTTTATCCTCATGAATTACATCACGATAAGTTTGTGATTTACCCGCCCTATTAGATACGTCCCAACCGAACGCCTCAAAGAACGGATCCAAAAAATCCCTTCTAGTTTCCGTTTCATTATAATTTTTATTTGTATACTGATCCTTGTTATTCCTAAACTTAATAACTAACTCTTCAACTTTTTTATAAACTTCTTCTTTACTATACATAATGTACCCCCATTACTTTTAATAATTTTATTTTTGTAACGTTCAAATATAAAAAATAAACTTTAAACGCAATACTCTCATTAAA
The DNA here is from genome assembly GCF_036997785.1 of Brachyspira pulli. Lineage (NCBI taxonomy): Bacteria > Pseudomonadati > Spirochaetota > Spirochaetia > Brachyspirales > Brachyspiraceae > Brachyspira > Brachyspira pulli. The sequence goes on along the minus strand of NZ_JAWLQI010000021.1, from coordinate 461 downwards.
CTATAAAATAAATATACACTTTTATATAGTATACAAAATTTTACTTAAATATTCAATGAAAGATACCATTTTTTATATTACAATCTTTGAAAAATATAATTTATAGAAATTACTGCCTATTGCCTTTAATAATATAAAATACCACCATTATAACTTTATACAGCAATACACCCAAACCGCACATTTTGCAACTAAATATAAGTAGAAAAATCAACCCCAACATCAAACAACTACGAGCTGTAGCACCACCCCGCACGGTAACGCTCCCCTTACAGACAGTCAACTATACGTGCGGTTTATTATCCAATATTAAACAAAAAGAAAATAACTAAAAAGCTAACCCCAAAATATAAAAACGCCCTCACAAACAGAAACTACCCCAGAAATAATTTTTTTGAAATTTACCTTATTACCCACTCCCTGACCGAGCGTAGCGAGGAAATACAGAAAAGCAGAAAAAG
>NZ_JAWLQI010000020.1:0-50271 GCF_036997785.1 Brachyspira pulli | reverse complement strand
ACTAAAAAACAAATAAAGTTTGATATTCCAGTATAAAATAATAAAGATAAAGGGCGGGGTTTTAAAATAAATTTTAAAAACTCAATCAATTATCTGTTTTTCTGCTGAATCTGATTTATCATCTTGAATAAGTATTTTATCTATCACTTCTTTAAATTTATTATATTTTTTACTATAGTCTTCTTCATTTATATTTTTGTATTCTGTGATTAATAATGAAGCCTCAGAATTATTTCCAAGATAATGCAAAGATAACGCTTTATAAAATTTTGAATCTTCATAATCTATAGCAATATCAAAATCTTTTATACATTCCTGATATTTATTAGTATTAAATAGACAAATGCCTCTGTAATAATAAAGTTCATTGTTTTTATTATTCACCATTAATTTAGAAATATATTTTTGAGCCTTCTGAAAATTATTTAATTTCATAAAACAAATAATTATTTTCTCTTTTATTTTAAAATCATCAGTTTTTAATTCTTCATACGATTTTAACGCTCTTTTATAATCTTCTAAAGAAAAAAGATAATCAGACTTTTTTAATTTCAATTCTTCTATATAATCACTATCAAATAAATCATGTATTTTTAATATATCATCAATACAGCTTATAATATTTTTATAATCATTTAATTTTTCTAAAGCCTCCAATTTATTTTTTAATAAATCAATATTTTTATTATCCAATTTTAATGCTTTATCAAAACATTCTATAGCTTCTTCGTTTCTGTCTAATTTTGATAAAGAAGCTCCTTTATTATTATAAGCATTAATGTATTTATCATCTAATTCTAATGCTTTATTATAACATACTATAGCTTCCTCATATCTGCCTAACTCTGATAAAGCAGTTCCTTTATTATTATAAGCATTAATGTATTTATCATCTAATTCTAATGCTTTATTATAGCATTCTATAGCTTCTTCGTTTCTGCCTAACTCTGATAAAACAACTCCTTTATCATTATAAGCATTAATGTATTTATCATCTAATTCTAATGCCTTATTATAGCATTCTATAGCTTCTTCGTTTCTGTCTAATTTTGATAAAGAAGTTCCTTTATTATTATAAACATAAGATTTTTTATCATCTAATTCTAATACTTTATCATAGCATTCTATAGATTCTTCATATCTGCCTAATTTTGATAAAGCATTTCCTTTACTATTATAAGCATCAATATTTTTAACATCTAATTCTAATACCTTATTATAACATTCTATAGATTCTTCATATTTGCCTAAATCTGATAAAGCAGTTCCTTTATTATTATAAGCATCAATATTTTTAACATCTAATTCTAATATTTTATCACAGCAATATATAGCGTCTTTATAATTATTAGAATGATTTAAGCATATAAATTTTTTATAATAAAAATCTAATGATTTTTCTTTATCAAATGAAGATAAATAATCATCATTAACATTATTTAAATTAATCAATGCTTCCCTATACTTATTTAATGAGAATAATGACATTGCTTTTCTATAATGAGCAATACTATTTTTACTATCAATATTAATAACTTTGTCAAAACATTCTATAGCTTCTTCATATCTGGCTAAATCTGATAAAATAGCTCCTTTAACATTATAAGCATAAATATTTTTATTATCTAATTCTAATACTTTATCAAAACATTCTATGCCCTCTTCATATCTGCCTAAATCTGATAAAACACTTCCTTTGCTAATATAAGTAGTAATATTTTCATTATCTAATTTTAATGCTTTATCAAAACATTCTATAGCCTCTTCATATCTGGCTAAACATAATAAAGTAGTTCCTTTAACATTATAAGCATAAATATTTTTATTATCTAATTCTAATACTTTATTATAACATTCTAAAGTTTCTTCATGTTTTTCTAAAACTGCTAATATTATTCCTCTACCAATATAAGCACTAATATTTTTATCATCTAATTCTAGTACTTTATTATAACATTCTATAGCTTCTTCATATCTTTTTAAACCTAATAAGGCTTCTCCTTTAAGATTATAGACATTAATATTTTTATCATCTAATTCTAATGCTCTATTATAACATTCTATAGCTTCTTCATACATATATAATTTTAATAAAACATTTCCTTTACCAATATAAGTATCAATATTTTTATTATCTAATTCTAATGCTTTATCATAATATTTTATAGCTTCTTTATATTTGCCTAACAAAGATAAAGCATTTCCTTTAATATTATAAGTATAAATGTTTTTATCATCTAATTTTAATACTTTATCAAAACATTTTATAGCTTCTTCATATTTGCCTAAATAATATAAGGTATTTCCTTTATTGGTGTAAGCATTAATATTTTTATTATCCAATTCTAATACTTTATTATAACATTTTATGGCTTCTTCATATCTTCCTAAATATGATAAAACTGTTCCTTTATTGGTATAACTAGTTATATTCTTATCATCTAATTCTAATGCTTTATTATAGCATTCTAAAGCTTCTTCATACATATGTAATTTTAAAAGTGTGTTTCCTTTATTGGTATAAACATCAATATTTTTATCATCCATAATCTTATTTCCTAAAATATTTAATAGTTACATAATACATTATTACAAAATATTTTTAAATAACAAATATACCCTATAGGGATTTAATATAAAAACTTGAAAAAAATAATTTTTATAATATAATAAATAAAAACTTGACTATAGGATATATTGTTTATGAAATATTTGTTAATTCTTTTTCTATCTACCATAATATTTTCTTGCTCTAACGATAATAACGATACTAACAATAATAAAGAATTAAATAATAATGCAGATAAAGTAACTATAAATTTAGATGACAGTACAGATAATAATATAAATAAAACAGAACAATCAAATACAGATGATAAAGATAATAAATCAAATAATTCATCAATAAATACAAATCAAACAGAAGAAACAACATATTATTCATACACAGATAAAGAAATTATATCTTTTATAGAATCAGGAGATTTTCAAACAATCAAAAAATTAATTGAATCAAAAAGTTTAGATGTTAATTATAATTTAGAGATAGATGAATATTCTAAGTCAACCCCTTTAATACAAGCTATAAAATATAAGCAAACTAATATCATAAATTATTTATTAGAAAACAATGCAGATGTTAATTTAACTTTAGGATATTCTACTCCATTAACAGAAGCTATGTATGATGAAGAACTTGTTAGTAAACTTATAGATTTAGGAGCTGATGTAAATTTACCTGCTGAACTTACAGGCTTTACTCCTCTTATGGCTAGTCTTCATAATATTGCTATAACAGAGCTTTTAATTGAAAAAGGTGCGGACATTGAAGCTAAAGATGATGACGGCATTAATGCTTTAGTTTATGCCTCAACTTATAATAATGAAGAGATGGTAAAATTTTTACTTGAGAAAGGTGCCGATGCCAATACAGTATGCGAAATAGAAAATGAACATATTGATATATCGCCTACTCCTTTAATGAATGCTGCTTATAGAGGGAATACTAATATAATAAATATGTTATTAGAAAATGGTGCTGATATTAATTATACCACTGATTTTGGAATGACTGCTTTAATGTATGCAGCAAGTTTTAATCAATTTGAAGCTGCAAAAGTACTTTTAGAAAATAATGCTGATACTTCTGTAACTGATGAATATGGTAGGACTGCACTTGATCTGGCAAAATCAGAAGATTATAAGGATATAGTTGAGCTTCTTGAAAAATATAATTAATACTTTTTAATTATATATACTGAAACAAATATACTTTGTCAAAAATAAATTTATATTTTTGTTTTTATATCTGGGGCTTTGCCCTTACGAAGTACACAGCGTGCAATACCCCAGTTCTTTTACGACCGAAGGAAGTACTGTAAGTATTGGTATAAAAGAACCAAAAAAACTGCATTTTTAACCTAAAATTATGGTATTACACCATATTTAATAGATATTCTTAAATATAAAGTTATAGCAATTGCGTTTTCGCGAAGCGTATCCGAGCCTGTCGAGGATATATCAACTTTGACGAAGTCCGCAGAGCGTGTGCGGCAAAAAAGTTGATAATTCTATATAAAGTGCATCAGTTAACAAACTTAAAAATTTTCAGTATATATAAATAAACTTGATTATAGAATATATTAATGAGGAAATATTTTTCTGCTATAATGATACATTATTCATCAAATATCATTAATACTATTTTTTATAAATAATTTTTCCATGATTTTTTATATCATTTATTAATTCTTGATTTTCTATATCATTATAAGAAATAACATCGAATTTTAAAAGAGTAGGAAGCTCTGATAATTCTTCTTTTAGTCTTTCGCAAAATAGTAAATCAAACTTTCCAATTACAGCCAAATCTATATCCGAATTATATTTTTCTTTATCCATTGCCCTAGAACCAAACAGTATAACTTTTTCTATACTCTCATAAGAACTGCATATATTTTTTATACCTTCTTTTATCTTTTCATCAAGCATTAATATTTATCCTTTAATCATTTATTTTTTCAAAAAAGAAACTATATAATTCATTAAGTATTTTCAAATAATTATTTTTTATATTATTAATAATTTCTTTAAATTTAATGAAATCATAAGTATGTGAAAGTAAATTACGGCTTAACATCATATCTATAAAATCATCTTGATTTTTGATAATCTTTGCTGAATATGCTTCTTTAAAAATATTTCTTGGAGATATATCTATATTGTTTAAACTTCCATTATATTCTAAATAATCTTTCAAAGTTTTCCAAGCCAATTCATAAGTATATTCAAATCTTTGAACAACACCTTCCTGCTCCAATAATGATAATTCTTCTATTTCCTTTTCTTCAAATACACTTTTTAATAAATTAAATGCTTTTTCAAAATTGTTAAATCTCTGTTTCCAACGAATATTTTCTGACATAATATTTCCAATAATTTTTAATTATAATTATATAATACAGAACATATTTATCAAGTTTTTTAATTTTCATCATCAAGCATATTATTATAATATTCTCTTTTTAATTTAATATCTTTTAAATATTCTTCTTTAAACAATTACTTATTTTAACTATCCATAAGTTTTATATAATTTTTTATTATTGGGTTTTCATTATTATTAAAAATTTCATTAATCTTACCGCTTGATAAAATTTTACCGTCATACATAAATATTGCATTATCCGATATTCTTTTTGCCTGTGCTATATTATGAGTTACTATTATAATTGTATATTTTTCTTTTAAACTCAATAATGTATCTTCTATCTTATTTGAATTGATAATATCCAAAGAGGAACAAGGCTCATCAAGAAGAAGTATATCAGGCTCTACGCTTAAACTTCTTGCAATGCAAAGTCTTTGTTTTTGTCCGCCGCTTAATTTCAAAGCTGAAGTATTTAATTTATCTTTTACTTCATCATAAAGACTTGTAAGTTTTAGTATATCTTTTACTCTTTCTTCTATTTGTTTTTTATTGAACCCATAATATTTTAAAGCATAACTTATATTTTTATAAATTGTCATAGGAAAAGGAGTTGGAGTTTGAAATACTATTCCTATATTTTTTCTCAATGTTTCTATTGGAATATTATTAGTATTTATATCATTGAAATAAATATCTCCATTTACAATGGCATCATTTTCTTCAAGTATTATTTTATTTATAGTTTTTAATAATGTGCTTTTACCGCAGCCGCTTGGCCCTATTATGGAAGTTATTTTATTTTTTTCAAAGTCTATATTTATATTATCAAGTATTTTTTTACTTGAATAATATACTGATACATCTTTTAATTGTAAAATATAATTATTCATGTTTTATACCCGATTTACTAATTTTTAAAAATCTCAAAAATACCGCAAAAAAGTTTAATATTAAAACTATAGAAAGAAGCACAAAAGCAGTAGCATAAGCATTTGCCTCAGATATTCCCTGAGTTAGAAGTATATATAAATGATAAGGAAGAACCATAGAAGGTTTAAATATTGATGTAGTAAGAGGTGCATTTATAACAGCACCAGTAAACATCAAAGGAGCAGCTGCCCCTATAGCTAAAGCACCTGCAAGCATTACTATAGATAAAGCCTTTATTCCTATTTCTTTTAATACTATATGAATTATTGTGTATGATTTGCTTATTCCCAAAGCATAAGAACTATTTATAATATCAGTGTTCAATTCTTTTAATACCTTCTTTATTCTTATTGATATAAAAGGAAGAATCATAATAGACTGAGTTATAGCCATTGATAATATTGATTTTCCAAGTCCTAAATGTAATACAAGCATAGCATATCCGAATAATCCCAACACTACAGAAGGTATTCCTGCTATACATTGAAAAACTATATCAAAGCAAGAATTAATATATTTATTTTTATTATAAAATACCAAATAGATTCCTGCAGATATTCCAAACAAAGAGGATATAACAGCCGATATTATAGATGTGTATAAACTTCCAATTATTGCCGGAAATATTCCGCCTTCCTTTCCAAGTATAATTCCTTCAGGCTTACCTAATAAAAAATCTAAACTTAAAGCATTTCTTCCTTTATAAAGTATAAAAACAAATATAAATACTGTTATAAAGATAATTACAGCAAAACTTATAAAAGACCATATCTTAATTAAATTTCTCATAATTCTAGTTTAAGTAAATATTTTCTCAAAAAATGCACAGATATATTTATAATAGATAAAGTTACCATTAGTATAGCACCGCTTGCAAATAAAGCACTATAATGCAAACTTTTTACCTCAGCCATTCCTATTTCCAAAGCAATTAAAGAAGCTATGGTTTCAGCCTTTCCTAATAATCTAGGAAAAACTAAAGAATTACCTATCACCATCATAACAGCCATAGTTTCTCCCAATGCCCTAGATACAGCAAGTATAAATCCTACTAAAATAGCATTCTTTGAATTTGGTAAAATAAGTTCTGATATCATGTACCATTTATCTATACCAAGAGAAAGAGAAACATTATTATAATCTTTTTTTAACATCATCATACTTTCTGTAACAGTGGATATTATAAAAGGAAGTATCATAAAAGAAAGAAGTAAACTAGCTGCCAAAACAGATTCTCCAGCAGACATATTAAGTATTGGTATATGTTCAAAAAATTTTACTATTATTACCAAACCTATAAAACCATATATTACAGAAGGAACAGCAACTATTAAATCCATTAATGAAAGAGAAAAAGAACGCACAAAATCATTTGCCGCAAATACTAAAAATATACTGAATCCTATACCTATAAATAAACTTATCAATGTAGAAAGCATAGCAGTATATATTGTAGAAAGTATAATATAAAAAATTCCGTAACTTTCTGAAACACCAAAAGCTAATGGACGCCATACTTTACCGAATACAAAATTATATATACCTATATGTTTTAATATTGGAATACTCTCTTTTATTATAAAAAATATAATGAATGCTAATACAATAATACATAAGAAAGATATTATTGTTATAATCAAAGAAAAAACTTTTTCCTTTAAATCATTAAGATTAGATTTATTATTTTTTTTGATAATATCAGAATATTCCAACATCAAAATTATTTACTAATTTAATATTTTATTCAACAGGAATATAACCGTTTTCTTCTACTATTTGTTTTCCTATATCGCTGAATACATAATCTACAAATGCACTTTCACTTTTAGAAAGTTCTGAATTTTTGATAAACATCAATGGTCTTTGTATTTTGTATTGTCCATTCAAAATATTTTCTTTAGTAGGCTCTACTCCGTCAACTTTGAAAGCAAATAAATTATCTTTATTTTGATTATAAACTCCATAAGAAGCATAACCTATAGCATTTTCATTTTCTACTATTTTTGTACCCAAAGCACCCATTGAAGGTGATTGTATAGCATTAGGAGATATTTGTGTTTCACCCATTATAGATTCTTGGAAAACTTCATAAGCTCCGCCGCTTAAATCTCTTATTATTACAACTATTTCTTTTTGAGGTAAAGAAGCATCTACATCGCTCCAATATTTATATTCGCCAGAAAATATTTTTCTAATAGTATCAGAATCCAAATTATCTTTAATTTTTACTATTGGATTTTTAGCATTAACTGATACTGTTAAAGCATCAGAAGCAACTAAAAATTCTTTATAATTTGCCATTTGTGATTTTTCATTATCTCTTATTTTTCTTGCAAGCATACCGAAACTAGCTGTATTATCTAATATGCTTTTTACTCCTGCACCGGAACCTGCTGATGATACATATATAGATATTTTTTCATTAGGCAAATCAGAAGATACTTTATCCCAAGTAACATATTCTTCCATAAACTTATTTCCAATAGATGCCATTACAGGTGCTAATGAAGAAGATCCGTCAAATGATATTTCTGCTTTAAAATCTGTACTAGATGAAGCAGCTTGAGTATTTGAAGCATTATCTGTTTTATTAGAATTGCAGCTGAAAAGTACAGCCATAATTGATAGAAAAAGTATAAATTTTTTCATAGTACTATCCTTTAATATTTGTAATTGCTATGTAATTTAACATGTAAAAATATAAAGTCAATAAATTAATATAAAATTATTTCAATTTGAATACTCCAACCGCACGCTAAACAAAATTATAAATATAGAATAATTATAATTTAAAATTTAAACTACAAATAAAATTCCGCTCACCGTGCGTTAAATAGATTCTAAAGTTAATAAAAACTTGGGCGGGCATGCTTTTTCTAATTAAGCAATAAAGTTAATAGAATCTTTATTTTTAGTAAAAATAAAAAAGCATAAAGGGCGGGGTTTTAAAATAAATTTATAAAGTAAAAAATTTATTTACATCTGCCCACCCTATTGCCTTATTATTTTTATTTGATGTTTTTGTTTAAAATTTCTTTATAGTGAAAAACAGAAATTACAGCACCCACCCTAAACGTTATTTGAATTTATAGTTTTTATACCGCACGCTAAACAAAATTATAAATATAGAATAATTATAATTTAAAATTTAAACTACAAATAAAATTCCGTTCACCGTGCGTTAAATAGATTATAAAGTTAATAAAAACTTGGGCGGGCATGCTTTTTATAATTAAGCAATAAAGTTAATTAAACTTTATCTTTAGTGCAAAATAAAAAAGCATAGAGGGCGGGATTTCTCCAAACCACTCTATGCTTTAATTGTTAAAATTAAATAATTTTATAATACATTGGCAGCAAGTTCTGCAAGCTGTGAACGCTCTCCTTTTTCAAGTGTTACAGTACCGCTTAAAACTTCCGCTTTTGTGCGGTCTATTAAATAAGTAAGACCATTGTTTCTTTCGTCCAAATAAGGAGTATCTATTTGATGAATATCTCCTGTGAAAACTATTTTTGTTCCTTCGCCTGCTCTTGTTATAATAGTCTTTATTTCATGAGGAGTAAGGTTCTGTGCTTCATCTACTATAAAATAAATTTTGTTCAAACTTCTTCCTCTAATGTATGCAAGAGGTGAAATTACTATTTTTTCATTTTCAAGCATTTTTTTGATATTCTTACTTTCATCGCTGTCATCAGAATGAATATGCTGTATAACTGAAAGGTTATCAAATAAAGGCTGCATATAAGGATCTAATTTACTATTAACATCACCAGGAAGGAAACCTAAATCTTTATTAGAAAGAGCCACTACAGGACGGGCAAGAAGTATTTGTCTGTATTCGCGTCTTTTTGCTAAAGCAGCAGCTAATGCTAAAAGAGTTTTACCAGTTCCAGCTTTACCCATTATAGTAACTAAAGGCACATTATTATCAAGAAGAATATCCAAAGCCATAGCCTGTTCTTCATTTCTTGGTTTTATTCCATAAGCATTTATATTAGAATCAACATGAACTATAGTATTAGTATCTTCCTTATATTTTCCTATTACTGCCTCATCATCTTCTTTTACTCTGTAGCAGAAATAAGTATTAGGATAAATAGAATGTTCACCTTTAACTGCTATTTCTTTATTCTCGCTAAGTTCTTTTATATAGATTTTAGCATTATCGCCTGAAATATTTTCTATACCAGTAAATAATGAAGATAACTTTTCTATCTTGTCAGTATTATAATCTTGAGTGTCTATTCCTAAACTTCTAGCCTTCATTCTCATATTAATGTCTTTAGTTATAAGAATGACTCTATAATTCTCACATTTTATATTATAGGCACATGATAGTATTTTATGATCCGGTATATTTCCTGCAAATATCTTTTTGAATTCTTCTCTCTCTTCATTATTAACATCTATAAATACCTTACTTTTATTATCAAGCAAAGCACCTTTTTTAAATATATCTTTTACTCCTTGAAGCTCCTCATTTTTCTCTACAATGACATCAAGTTCGCGTATAAACTCTCTGGCATTGAAATTGATTGTATCACTTCCTTTTTTGAACTTATCAACTTCTTCCAAAACTGTAATAGGTATAACTATATTAGTTTCTTCAAAAGAAAATATTGACTTAAAATCATGAAGTATAACATTTGTATCAAATACGAACACTTTCTTATTAGGTATAAAATTCTCTGTCATCGCAAATCCTTAAAATTATTTTTAGCATATTTTTATACTATAATATAAGTATAAAAATAAATGCTATATAATAAGTATTGTACAAAAGAAATGAAAAATCAAATTCATTAAACTCGTTTCATATTATAAATGTACAATTTTGTTATTTTTATAAATAATACTGTTACTTTTAACAACATAATAAAGCTATATAAATATAATTATATATAAATACCAATAAAAATTATAATACTAATTAAATAATACTAAAAAACATAAAAAACTAATAATAAACTAAATCAAACATCATTACTATACTTTTTAGGCATAAAACTATATAACACATAAATATTTGATATAATTTATTTTTTCTGTAAAATACAAATAAATAAAAACAAAGGAACAAATCAAATGAATATAGAAGAATTTATAAAACACTGTAAAGAAGGCAATCCCATATCAAGCGAAGATAAAGAACTTTCACCGCTTTTATATGAATGCTCACAAAATGCAATAAAAATAACAATGCAAATAAATAACAGCTATCATACCACAGAGGAGGTAAGAAAATTATTTGAACAATTAACAGGTGAAAAAATAGATGAAAGTTTTACATGCTTTCCGCCATTTTATACAGACTTTGGAAGAAATATAAAAATAGGAAAGAATGTATTTTTTAACTGCGGCTGTTCATTTCAAGACAGAGGCGGAATTACTATAGGAGATAATGTATTTATTGGTATGAATGTAACTATATCAACTTTAAATCATGGAATAGAAATACAAAACAGAAGTACAACATATCCATCAAAAGTAACAATAGGCAATAATGTTTGGATAGGTTCTGGTGCCAATATACTTCCAGGTGTAACTATAGGAGATAATTCCATAATAGCTGCTGGTGCTTTAGTTAATAAAGATATTCCTTCTAATGTAATAGTTGGAGGAGTGCCTGCAAAAATCATAAGAAATTTATAATAAAAATTTAAACTAAAATTAATGATAAGGAGATTTATATGAAAAAAATAATATTATCAGCAACTTTAATACTAACTTTTTTAATATCTTGTAACAACAACCAATCACAAAATAATCAAAATAAAGGAGGAGATGATATGGATACAAGAGTTTTTAAAATTTATACAAATATAGAAATGAAAAAAGTAAGATTTAAAAACCGTTATGGTATAGAAATAGCAGGAGATTTATACTTACCAGAAAATTATACTAATCAAAAAAATCCTGCAATAGTTGTATCTGGCCCATTTGGAGCAGTTAAAGAACAAGCTTCAGGATTATATGCACAGGAAATGGCTACTTATGGTTTTGTTGCTTTAGCATTCGATCCTTCTTTTACTGGTGAAAGCGGCGGAGATGTAAGAAACACTTCTTCACCTGATATATTTACAGAAGATTACAGTGCTGCTGTAGATTATTTAGGTTTGCTTGATTATGTAGACAGAAACCGCATTGGTGCAATAGGTATTTGCGGACTTTCTGGTATGGCTATTACTGCTGCTGGAACTGACACTAGAATAAAAGCTGTAGCAACTGCTTCAATGTATGATATGTCAAGAGATATGAGCAAAGGACATCAAGATTATTATACTCCTGAACAAAGAAGAAAAATAAGAGAATATTTAAGCGAGCAGCGTTGGAAAGATGCTGAAAGTAAAACTTATGCTTTAGGTAATCATGAACCTACTTTTGATGCAAATAATAATATACAAGCTTCTGCAATGGTTGTACCGGAAGAACTTCCAGAAAATACTGATCCTGTATTTGCTGCTTTCTACAACTATTATGCTAAAAGAGCTTATCACCCTAGAGCTATAAACTTTGTTACTTCTTGGACTGCAACAATGCCTGTATCATTTTGGAATTTCCCTTTAATGGCTAATATTAAAGATGTTTCTCCTACTCCTATACTTTTAATAGCAGGCGACAGAGCTCATTCAAGATACTATTCTGAAGATGTTTATAAAGAAGCATTAGAACCAAAAGAATTAGTAATAGTAGAAGATGCTGATCATGTTGATTTATATGATAACATGGAAAAAATTCCTTTTGAAAAATTATCACAATTCTTCAAAGACAATTTGAAATAATTCGAGTCTGTTAAAATAAAAAACACCCAAGTATTATTTATTAATGCTTGGGTAATTTTTTTAACGCACGGTAAACAAAACTATTTTTATAATAAAAATTATAATTATCAATTCATATATCTTATATAATTTTACTCACCGTGCGGTATGTTAATCATAAATTTAAATAAAGCTTGGGCGGGCTTTATATTTCCAGTATATACCTAAACAACTATACTTTGTCAAAAGTAAAGTTATATTTTTGTTTTTATATCTGGGGCTTTGCCCCATACCCCACTCTTTTGCGACTGAAAGGAGTGCCTATGGCGTGCCCCAAAGAAGCAAAAAGGCTACATTTGGGCTTTAATTTAATAAATTATCTTACATGTAAGACAATTTTAGTATGATTTAGTACTAATTCTATCCTTGCACTTTTTGCGGCGGGAAAAAGAACAACAAAAAATTGACAAACTCTAAAATTTTTAGTATAAACTATAAGGAAATAAATATAAAAATAACTAATAAAATTAAAAAGCATAAAGGGCGGGCAAATGTAAATAAATCTTAAAACTTTATTCTCAACCCCACCCTCAAGATTTTGTAATTTATTTTGTATTAAAAATTTAATTAATATTTTTTATTTAAATTAGAATTTATTAGCACCCACCCAAGTGTTTTTTAAATTTGCTATGCAATTACCGCACGTTAAATATTTTTTAATTTATAGAAGTATTATAAAAAGAAAATATATTTATATTTTGTGATTTGTTTACCGTGCGTTATGAATCAAATTTTATTATTAAATTCATTTGTAATCCTATCTAAAAATATTTTGGAAGCCCTTGAAAACTCCTGATTCTTCTTCCAAACTATATTAAGCCCAGATTCTAATTTTGGCTTTAAAGGTATAAAACAAATATTTTCATTATGCATATTATCAATTAATTTATCCAAACTCAAAGCATACCCCATTCCTTCCCTAACCATAATCAATGCATTATAAAGTAAGTTATATGTAGCTGCTATATTAAGCTTATTAAAACTATCACCAAACCATCTTATAAAATCATTGTCGCTTAATTTATTTTCTATAGCCTGCCTAGACATAATTAAAGGCAAATCTAATAAATCAGTTTTGGTTATATATTTCTTTTTGGCAAGTTTAGAATCTTTTCTCATAATTACGCCCCAAGTATCTTTAGCAGGTATTTTTAAATAATCATACTTTGACAAATCAGCAGGATCTATTAATACACCAAAATCTAATAATCCTTTATCAAGTTTTTCTGTAATATCACTAAAATTTCCGCTGTAAATATTGTATCTTATATGAGGATAAGTTTCTTGAATATCTTTCATAATAGAAGCAAGCAAACTCATAGCCCAAGTCTCACCTGCACCAATAAATATATCACCAGCTATTAATTCATCAGTAAAATTGAATTCCGCTCTGGTTTTTTCTATCATATCTATTATTTCTTCAGCCCTCTTTTTTAAAAGTATTCCTTCTGGAGTAAGCTCTATATTATTATGCTTTCTTTCAAAAAGTTTATGCCCTATATCTCTTTCAAGCATGTTAATCTGTCTTGATAAATTAGGCTGAGTAAGATTAAGATATTTAGCCGCTTTTGTAATATTGCCTTCCCTTACAGCTATTAAAAAATATTTTAAAGCTCTAATTTCCATTATACTCTCCTAAAAGATATATAATACTTTTTAAGTATTGAATATATTAAATCATAACTTATTATATTATATAAATTCTATAAATACAAAAGCGGAATACTATTTTTATATTATACATGAAGTTTGAAATACTCTAATTCTGAATATACATTCTCAGTATTATTTGCAACTTCTCTTCCTAAAATAGCACTATTATGAACTAGATTAGAATTCTCCTGAGTAATATTGTTTAATTCATTCATAGCAAGTGCAATTTCTCTTACACTTCCTTCTTCTTCAGAAACTGCATTATGCAAGTCTATTAAAACTTCCGAAACTTCTTTGGCGGAATTTTCAATATTTAAAAGTATTTCAATAGAATGCCTTACTGATTCATCACCTGTTTCTATTTTAGTAACAGTGTTTTCTATTATATTAGTGATTTTTCCAGCAGCATCATTAACATTTTGTGCTAAGGAACGTATTTCAGAAGCAACAACTGCAAATCCTTTACCTTGATCACCTGCTCTTGCTGCTTCAACTGCCGCATTTAAAGCAAGTATATTGGTTTGCAATGCTATTGATTGTATGAGTTTTATTATATCAGATATTTCTTTACTTGATTCAGATATCTCAAGCATATTAGTAGAAATTTGATTTACTGCCTCTACTCCAACTTTTGTTGCATCAGCTACTTTATTACTCATATCCTTTACATCATTTGTATGTCTTGATGTTTCAGATATAGAAGAAAATAAATTTTCTATAGCACTGCTAACTTCTTCTATGGCAGCAGCCTGAGAAGATGTCCTGTCTGATAAATTGTCTATTCCTTGAGATATTTGACTGCTTGAACTATTTATTGAAGATATATGTTTTTTTATTTCTGAAACTATAGATGATATTCTATTTTGCATATCATTAACAGAATTAACTAAATGCCCAGACTCATCTTTCAAAGATAAATCTTCTTTATTAAATATACTATTAAAATTACCTTCTTTCATTAAGTCTATAATGTTTATTGTATTTTTTAGAGGCTTTACTATCTTTTTTACAAGCAGCCATTCTATTAATAATATAATAACCATAACAACAAATACAGCAAGCATTAATAATCTAAATTGTGTATGTATTATACTAGCATCACCTTTAAATATTAAAAGCCAAGGAGCATTATTTATTTTTTGTATAGCATACCATTGATTTCCTGATATTTTTACTTCGCCTACATGAGAAGATAAATTACCTTGAAAAGGAGCAAATAAAGGATCTTTAAATAAATTATTATTTTCATCTAATATATATTCGCTATTTTCATGAGTCATATATATTCCATTTGGTGATACAATATAAAAACTTTCATCAAAATTTTCTTTTACACCTTTCATAATACTGTTCATATTAGCAAAATCAATGGCAAATACACCTTTCAATTTACCATTTGTATATATTGCTTTACTGAATGTAACTGTAAGTTCATTAACTGCAAAATCTATGTATGGGTCACTTACAACTATATCATTTGCTGCAATTGCATCTTTATACCAAGGTCTTGAAGTTTGATCATAAGTTCTTGGATATTCTTCCAAAGTATTTATATATATTCCGCCTTGAGAATATGGTACAGTATCTCCAAAATACATATTCAAATATCCGGAACCTGTTTTTTGAACATTAGTAATAAAATTTCCAAATGTCTCTAAATTTGGATTTGCTTCCAAATTATTTACTATTAAATTAACAGTATTTTTTATTTCTTTTACATAGTTTTCTGTTTTATTTTTTGAGTTTAGAGTTTCTAAAGATTTTTCCTTCAAAAATTTAGATACATATATCGGTTTGTAAAAAATATAGAAAGCTAAAAATGCAATTAATAACAGCACCGAAAAAATACTTAAAAATTTAAACACTAATCCTTTTTTCATAAAAATTTAGACTCCATAATTTACTTAATATAAAAGATATTTTTACAAGATTAAATATAAAAAAAATTTAGAAAATGTAAAAAAAATAATAATATTTTTTATAAAAAAAATAAAAAAAAAATTTATTGATTATAAAAAAGTATACTATTATAGTATTAATAATATAAATCAATTATATAGTTGTGATAAAAAAGGATAAGAAAAAATGGAGCGGGCGAACGGAATCGAACCGTCATCTTTAGATTGGAAGTCTAAGGTAATAACCATTATACGACGCCCGCAATTTGAAATAAATTATTTAATTTTCATTAATTATAACATCATCATAAAAAAAATCAATAGCTATAATGTTTTTTTTACAAATTAAAATTTAAATCATTATTTTTTATAATAACAAATTAATTTATTCTATTATATGCTATAATAAACAATAAAATAAATAGGAGTATAAATATGAAATTTGCTTTTCTAATAATGGATAAAATTTTTGACAGTAAAAAATACAGATCATCAATACATAATGGAGTTTCACAAATTATAGGAGTTTCAAATATAGAAGAAGCTTGTAAAATAGCCAAAGAATTAAAAGATGAAGGTATTGATTGTATAGAATTATGCGGAGGATTCAGAGAAGAAGGAGCAAGAAAAATAATAGAAGCAACTGAAAATAAAATAGCTGTTGGTTTTGTTGTACATTTAGAAGAACAAAATGATATTTACAAAAAATTATTCGGAAATGAAAATTAAATATTAGGAATTAGATTTATATAGAAAACCAGTTACTATAACTATGATACCCACAAGCATAGTAAAAGGAGCTAAAAATCCCATAAAGCCTTCAGGATTTTGTCCAACCATTGCTATGAATATAAAACTAATAGCAAATATAACAAGTCCTACTGTTAATATAATTAGATTTTGTTTAGAAAATTTATCGTGATTATTTATCATATTCAATATACAAAAAAAGTTTATAGATTTGACTCTACAAACTTTATCCTCTACTCCATATTATTATAGCACTTATGTGCTCGGGGCCGGAATCGAACCGGCACGGTCACAAGGACCAGCAGATTTTAAATCTGCTATGTCTACCAATTCCATCACCCGAGCTGGTAGTTGCTTTGTATTATAGCATATTAGAAAAAAAAAGCAAGTTATATTTTAATTTTTTATAAAATATTATTGCCAATCTTTAGGACAAGTTATTGTATTTCCATTTTTTAATACAATAGATTTAGGAAGAAGCATAGAAGATATATTTATTTTAGATAATTTTACACTAAAATCAGAAGCATCTTTCAAACTACTAGCCTGAACATAAGCAGGTACTACAATACCAATTTTTAAATTTTGATTTTCTTGCTTTGCCATTCTTATAGCAGGCACTAAATCACTATCTCCAGACAATAATATAGCTTTATCACAACTTTTATTACATGCATCTCTTACTAAGTGTATGGCTATATTTACATCACTTTCTTTTTCTTCATGATATTCATAATTATATTTTATTATATTTCCATTATTGTCTGAGATATTTAAAGATTGTGTTTTCTTTTTAAAATTACCTAAAACTACTTCTACACCAAAATGTTTTAATGCCTGTACAAGTATATAATGTTTATTTTGACTATAAGGCTTCCAAAAAGCATAAGCAGAGAAATAATATACTTTATTTATTGATTCATTGTTTTTAAGTAAACTTTTACATAAATCATAATAATTTTATCCATTTTAATTTATTATTATTTAATCTATCAATGGCATGATATATATTAAATCCATCTATATAAAAGTTAACTCTATCCATAAAAATAAAAAACCCCATCCTATGATGGGGAGTAAGGCTCCAAAGGAACCGTTACGCTTATTTATCATAAATGATACATTAAGAAACGATAAAAATCAACCACTACATTGTAAAATAAATAAGAGTTAATAATTAATGAAGATAATTTATGTACAAAATAAAATTACTAAACAATTTCTAATATAATTCTAATAAAATTAGAAGCTCATAGCAAATTTATTTGATATAGCCCATAACGAACAATTTTTATATATAACCAATAAAAATTACGCCTATGGCAAATTTATTTGACATAGCCTATAGCAAACAATTTTTATATATAACCTAATAAAAATTGGGAGCATCTGACAAGTTCACTTGGCAGATAATTATAGCGTACAATTTTATATTTTTATATATGTACAATAAAAATTATTTGACATAGACCATAACGAACAATTTTTATATATAACCTAATAAAAATTGGGAGCATCTGACAAGTTTACTTGGAAGATAATTATAGCGTACAATTTTTATTTATAACCAATAAAAATTGTTTGCCTATGGCAAATTTATTTGACATAGCCTATAGCAAACAATTTTTATATATTATAGGTTGACATAAGTATAAATTATTGATAATATGATGTACTATCAAAAAAAATTTTCAAAAAATTAATACTTAAAGAGGTAACAAAAGAATGTTCACAGCTACATTATATGCACAAGGAGCGCAAGGAGCTCAGGCAGGCAACCCATTAGTATCTATAGGTATGATGGTTGCAATATTCGCCATATTTTATTTCTTATTAATAAGACCGCAAAAACAACAGCAAAAAAAATTGGCACAAAGCATAGCAGAATTGAAAAAAGGTGATAAAATCATAGTATCAGGCGGTATAATAGCAGAATACGTTTCAGACAAAGAAGGCGGAAGAATTGCTATAGTAAAAGTAGGCGAAAATACTAAAATGGAAATAATCAAATCTTCTATATCAGCAGTTGTTACAGAAGAAATGTTAAACCCTCCTAAAAAAGAAGAAAAGAAAGATAAAAAAGCTATAGAAGATAAAAATCAAATTAAAGAAGATTTAGAAAAAGCTCAAGCAGAAGATAAAAAAGAATAATAATAAAAATATAATAATAACAGGACATATAATATGAGTCATAATTTAAGACTAGCATTCATCATCATTGGACTTGGTATAATGGCTTGGTTTATTACTCCTACAGTGAGATGGTACTTTTTTACATCTGAAGATAAAAAAGAAGAAAGTAATATGTCTTTAGATGAGATGATAGCTAAAGGATACACAAAAGAACAAATTGATAGTGTTCAAGCTCTTAAACGCTTAAGAAGCGAATCTGTAAATATGGGTTTAGATTTACAGGGCGGTATAAGAATAGTATTACAGGCTGATTTTGAAGAATATGCTTCAAGACTTGAAAGAAATGTTGCTTCTCTAACAGCTGAAGAAAAAAATGATGCTATGGACAGACTTATATCAAGACTTAGAGGCAGAATCGACCAATTCGGAGTAAGCGAAGTAGGAATAAGAAAGCAAGGTGAAGACAGAGTAGTTGTTGAACTTCCTGGAGCAAGAGACCCAGACAGAATTAAAAGCGTAGTACTCAGTCAGGGTGCTTTAACATTCAATTTAGTTGATGAAGAAGCTACTTCTAAATTAACTACTAATGATATGCTTATGGGTGTATTCACTAATACAGCTAAAGTTCCTGAATACGGAAAACAGCTTTATTTCTACAGTGAAAAAGATGATTTCGGAAGAAGAGTAAGAGGTGCTCCTGTTATTGTTAATAAAGAACCTTCATTAGAAGGAAGTGCTTTAATCAATGCACAAGTAGGCGGCGGACAATTCGGCGAAGTTACTGTTGAATTTGAACTTAACAGTGAAGGTGCTACTACATTTGCTGAAGTTACTGCTCAAAATAAAAATAGAATGCTTGCTATAGTATTAGATGATAAAGTTATCAGTGCTCCTAATATTAACGATGAAATCAGAGGCGGAAGAGGAGTTATTACTGGAAGATTTACTTTAGAAGAAGCTCAAGACTTAGCTAGAATATTAAAAGAAGGTGCTTTACCTCTTAATGTTAGTATAGTAGAAGAAGAAGTTGTAGGTCAGTCAATCGGTGTTGACTCTGTAAAATCAGGTGCTACAGCATTATTTATGGCAGCTATTTTAGTTGCTGTATTTATGATAGCTGTTTACAGACTTTCTGGAGTTTTGGCTACTATAGCGATGATTGTAAACGTTATACTTATCATAGCTGTGTTATCACCATTAAGATTTACTTTAACATTACCTGGTATTGCTGGACTTATTCTTACTATAGGTATGGCGGTTGATGCTAATGTTATTATCTTTGAACGTATAAAAGATGAATTAAAAATTAAATCAAATGTCGCTGATGCTATTATATCTGGTTATGACCGAGCATTCGCTACAATATTTGACTCTAACATTACAACTATTATTGTAGCTTTAATACTTTGGATATTCGGAAGCGGTCCAGTACAAGGGTTTGCAATTACCTTATTCTTTGGTATATTGATAAACTTATTTACCGCTGTATTTATTACCAGATATATATATGAAGAGCTTATACGCATAAAAATGGTTAAGAAAGCAGGATTCTTCTTTATATAATTATTTATATAAAGATAAAAAGAATGAAAATTGTTTATATATAATTGCTTAAAATAAATAGGATTTTATAATGAGTGAAGATATTAAAAAAGAAAATGATAAAAAAGAAAATAATGATTTAACAAAAAATAAAATACCTTTTGTTAAAATTATGCCTATTGCTGCTGTTATATCTGCTGTATTGTTTATAGCCTCTATTGGTTTATTCATAAGTAAACTTAGTACAAACAGTTTTAATATGGGTATTGACTTTGCAGGCGGTGTGGAATTAAAAGTACAGATTAATAATCCAGAAGTTATAAATATTGCTGAAATAAGAGCTTTATACAATAACTTTGGAACTGAAACTGTTAATATTCAGGAGCTTGAAGGTGAAGATAATATTAATGCTTTTCTTTTAAGATTCAGAGGTTCTAATGAAGAATCCGACAGGGCTATGCAAGTACTTTATGATAAATACGGTACTGATAAAGTTAATTTAGTAGGAAGCAACATCATAAGCGGTGTAGTATCTTCTGATAACTTGAAACTGGCATTCATACTTATAATTGTTTCTTGGATTATCATAATGATATACATTACTATAAGATTCAATTATAGATATGCTTTTCCTGCGATCATTACACTTATACATAATGTTGTTATAGTATTTGGAATACTGCTTTTCCTAAACAAAGAGTTTTCTGTACTTGTACTCTCATCAATACTTACTTTGATAGGATACACTATCAATGACATCATAGTAGTATTTGATAGAATAAGAGAAAATGCTGACTCTAAAATGCCATTTAAAGATATTGTTAATATAAGTCTAAATAATGTTGTAGGAAGAACTATAATAACTGGTATTTCTACACTTCTTGCTGCATTAGCAATAATGATATGGGGCGGATTCATACTTTATGATTTCGCATTCACATTCTTCTGCGGTGTTGTTATAGGTACTTATGCTAGTAACTTTATAGCAAGCGGACTTTTAATATTATTTATGAAAACTAAAAAAGCATAAAAATTATTAATATAGAAATTCAAAAAGAGTATGCATTTATAATGTATACTCTTTTTTTATTTGCAATATATTGATTTTAGTATATTATTTTTTTACTATTAAATTAATAACGGAATAAAAATTATGAATGATATCCAAATACCAAATATTAGTATAAGTAATTTTAAATGCTTCAAAGAATTTTCTATTGATAGTTTTAAAAGATTCAATTTAATATTTGGTAAAAACAGCGTTGGAAAAAGCAATCTTTTAGAGGCATTGTATGTATATTGCAATATGTATAGAAGCGACTCTATTATAACAGCTTCTTTTTTGTATAGAGATATAACTTTAGATGGTAATTTAGAATTGATTTTTCACAATTTTAATCATACTAATCCCATTAATATGAAAACCTCAAAAAAAGAATTAAATATATATCCTATAAAATCATTGATATATGATTCTCTATTAGATGGTATTTATTATCAAGTGCAGGATAATAATGGAGAAATTATAAAACTTCCATTACTTATTAATAATACTAGAGTTCTTGACAGCAGCTTTATACCTACAAATAATATTATTACATTTGATAGCCAAACTGTAACTTTTTCAGTTATGTACTCTCCTCTATTTAATTTTTTATTTTTAAATAATTATAGTTATTCTGAAAAAATAATAAAAAACAATGCCATAGAAACATTTAGTGAACTTCAAAATTTAAATATGGATAAAATATTGATAGACTGTATGAAAACAATAATACCTAATTTAGAATCGATTAAAATACAATATGATAAAATTTGCGAAGTTGATATTGGGCTTGACAGATATTTATCTCTAAATGCATTAGGTTCAGGAGTATATAAAATATTTAATTACATAGTTAATGCTTCATTGCTGCCTAATGGGGTTTTATTTATAGATGAAATTGATAATGGATTTCATTACAGTTCTTTAAGAAATTTATGGATTTCTTTATTTAAAGTATGCTATACAAATAATATTCAGCTTTTTGCTACTACTCACTCTTATGAAGGCATAAAGTCTTTTAATGATGTTTATAATGAAGTAAAAAATGAATACAATTCAAATGATGATATTCAAGGCATAAGAATAGAGGCTGACAAAAAAGAAATGTATAAATATAAAGCAGTAATATATAACAATGAAGAATTAAATAATGCTATGGATAATTGGGAGGTAAGATAAAATAATGGCTTTTCCTGTAAACCCTATGGCTAAAAAAGTTCTTCTTGTTAAAGGAAATGATGAGATAGATTTATGCTCTCTTTTAATTAATAAAAAATTAGGATTAAAATATATAATAGGCAAATATGATAAACCTTTAAATAAAAAAATTTAATATAGGCTTTTTATAATGACTGAAAAAATTAATAACTTAAAACAATATATAAATGAAAGTTTCTTACTTACTCTCACAAATAAAGGTATATACAACCGCTCTGTAAAAGATCTTGATAACATTATAAATAATAACCCAGAAAAAATAAAAATCGAAGAAGCTGATAATAAAATAAAAGTTATAATAGATTCTTCAGATGAAAAAATAGAAGTTATGCTTGATGATGAAGATATAAAATCAAGTAAATGTTCTTGTCCTTCAAAAACTATTTGCAAACATATTATAATGTCGCTTTTGTATATAGAGCATTTAGATACAGAAAATAAAAATAATGATGATGCAGTAATAAACAATGCGATAGAAAGTAATAATGATACAACAGAAAATAATACAGAAACACAAGAAACAAATGATGATATAAAAAATAATACATTCGATGAAGTAAAAAATATCACTTATGATGAGATAAAGAAATTAAGCACTAAAAAAAATTTTGAATATGCATTGGATAGATTTCATGAAGATATTGAAGCAGAAATCAAAGAAGATGCTATGCTTGAAATTATTATACCTGAAGAAAATATAAAAATATACTTTCCCAAAAAAGACAGTATAAAAAAGGCTGTATGTTCATGTAAAGATTCTTCTCTATGTTCTCATAAAATCATGGCAATATTAAAATACAAAGAAATGTATGATGCATTAGAAGAAATAAAAGAAGAAGACAAAGAAATAGATGAAAACATTTTAAAATTTTCTAAATTGTTCGTTGAAAATATATTTGAAAAAGGTTTTTATTCATGCAGTGAAAAAGATTTTGATATAGCAGAACAAATCAGTATAAAACTTCAAGTAAAAAATATGCCTGAAATAGGAAAAATGTTTAGAAGCATTGCTGAAAGTATTGATTCTATGCTAAATAAACATGCTTCTTTTAATAAATTATTTGCATTTGCCACATTATCAAGACTGTATAATACAATAAAAGTAATAGAAAAAGCAAAACTAGAAAATGATAATAGAACAGTTAAATTATTAACAGGAGAAATTAGAAGCAAATATATAAACAGAAGCAATGGGGAGTTTTTAGGTCTTGGTGCCTATCCTTGGATATCTTCTACTGGTTATTTAGGTGTAAGTGCTTATTTATATAATATAAATGCCAAAAAAGTATCTTTCTTTTCTTATGTAATACCAACATTCTATGATAATGCCAAAATTTCTTATGAAGATGTAAGAAGCAATTACAGGAAAAAAACTCATTTTGAAAATAATATATCTATAGAAGAAGTTTCAAAATATAAAATGAAATTCTTAAATTATAAAGTTAATAATGAGGAGAGAATATCATCAAGTAAAAAAACTTCTGTTATATTAAATGATAGAATAGATTATACACTTTTAGAAGAATTAAGAATATCAAAAAACAATGAAGAATTATTTGCTGAAAGTTATGATGATATAAGAAATATAGAATTTAAATATGACTACTTCAATAAAAATGACAGAATAAAAATAATAATTGCTAAGTTTCAAAGAATAGAAAATGTTGAGTTTAATAAAATAGAACAGATACTTTATTTTGATATAGTAAATGAAATAGGAGAAGATGAAGAAGAAAGATTAACATTGAATGTCAAATACAATGCTATTCATTCAAATGGTATTAAATATATAATGAACTATAAAAACTCAACTGTTGATAAAGATAGATTTATGCTTTTAGAAAAAAGTAAATATTATATACGTCCAATAAGCATAATAAATGTTAATGCTGTTATAAATATATTTTTTGAAGATTAATTTTATTTATATATACTAAGAATTTTAGAGTTTGTCAAAAAATACAATTTTAAATTTAAGTTATTTGTGGGGACTAGCCCCCACACCCCCAGTTCTTTTGTTGACACAAAGAACCTATATCCTCGATAAACTCGGATACACTTCGCGAAAGACTGCATTTTTGACACAAATCTTGTTTTTACTTCACATTTCAAACAAAACTTAATAATATTTTATACTATTAATAAACAAAAATTACATTTACAAAAAAGTAAAAATTGACAAAATATAGTTGTTTAGGTATATTTAAAATATTAAAATTATTACTTATGGAGATTAAAAAATGAAAACTTATGAGAGATTCATAAAATACACAACTTTTGATACTACTTCATCAAGCGAGAATGAAAATCAAACTCCAAGTACTGAAAAGCAAAGAGTATTCGGTCAATATTTGGTAGAAGAATTGAAAGGAATTGGTATTGATAATGCTTATATTGATGATAAGTCTTTTGTATACGCTTCAATTCCAGCAACTAAAGGAAAAGAGAATAAACCTAAGATAGGTTTTATAGCTCATTTGGATACTGTTGAAGATGCAAGCGGAGAAAATATCAAAGCAAGTATTGTTAAAAATTATGACGGAAAAGATATAGTATTAAACAAAGAAAAAAATATTATATTTTCAACAGAAAAATTTCCCAGCTTAAATAAATATATAGGAAATGATTTAATAGTTACAGATGGAACAACTCTTTTAGGTGCCGATGATAAAGCAGGCATTGCTGAAATAATGACTATGGCTGAAACTATAATGAATAATCCTAATATAGAACATGGAGAAATAAAAATAGCATTCACTCCAGATGAAGAAATAGGTTCCGGAATAGAATATTTTGATGTAGAAAAATTTAATGCTGATTTTGCATATACTGTTGACGGCGGAGAATTGGGAGAAATAGAATACGAAAACTTTAATGCTGCTTCATGTAAAATAACAGTTAATGGTGTAAATGTTCACCCAGGATATTCTAAAAATAAAATGAAAAATGCCATTTTACTTGCTATGGAATTTAATTCTATGCTTCCGCCCGAACAAAAACCTCAATACACAGAGAAGTATGAAGGATTTTATCATTTGGGATATATTGAAGGTACAGAAGAAAAAACAAAACTTGAATATATTATAAGAGATCATGATTTTGAAAAATTTAATCAGAAAAAAGAATTCGTAAAAGATATAATAAATTTCTTAAATAAAAAATATGGTGATAATACATTTGTATTAGAATTAAAAGACACTTATTTTAATATGAAAGAAAAAATACTTCCAAATATGCATTTGATTGACAATGCTAAAAAAGCATTTAATGAATGCGGTGTGCAAGAAAAAATAGTACCTATAAGAGGCGGTACAGATGGAGCTAGACTTTCTTTCAGAGGTTTGCCTTGCCCTAACCTTTCAACTGGAGGAGAAAACGCTCATAGCAGATTTGAATATGTACCTGTTCAATCTTTAGAAAAAATGACTGAGGTGCTATTGAAAATAATAAATATATACGCTGAATAATTTTATGAAATAAATATAATAAAAAATTCTATGATAATATTTTGTATTAATAGATATTATCATAGAATTATTTTTTATTTAATTTTTTAAGCACTGATTATAAGCAAGTATTATTTAGCTGCATTTCCTGCCACATTCAATGAATCCCAAGTTCTAGCAAATGGCGGAGCATAACATAAATCAAGCATACCTAATTCATCAACTGTAAGTCCTGCATGTATACAAGCAGCTATAACATCGCATCTTAATACTGCACCTCTCTTGCCTAATATCTGACCGCCTATTATCTTTCTGCTGTCTGCCATATATACTAATTTTATATGTAAGTCCTGATAATCTGGATAATAATGTGTATGGTCTATATCTTTTATTGTAACAGTTTTATAATTTATATTATTCTTTTTAGCTTCTTCTTCTGTTATTCCAGTACGTGCTGCCTCAAGTTCAAAAGCAAGTATGCAGGCACTTGTAAGACTTCCTATAAACTTTTCATGACCGCCTACTAAATTTGATGCTACCATTCTTCCTAATTTATTTGCTCCAGTTGCCAAAGCAGCATAAGTTTGATTATCTAAAACTTTGCTGTATATACTAGCACAATCTCCGGCTGCATATATAGAATCAATATTAGTCTTTCCTTCTCTATCAACAAGTATAGCACCATTGTCCATTAATTTTATTCCAGCATCTTTTGCCAAATCGCTATTAGGAACAACTCCTATAGCAACAACAACATAATCAGCATCGTATTTTCCTTTATCTGTAACAACTGCTTTTACATTATTGTTATCATCAGCTTCTAATGACATAACTTTTTCATTTAAATGTAAATCAACATTCTCTTTTATATGCTCTATAAGCATGTCAGAAAATTCTTTATCAAATTTATTTCCAAATACTCTGTCGGAACGCTGTATTATAGTAACATTCTTTCCAATATGTTTTAAAGCATGTGCTGCCTCTATAGCTATAAAACCAGCTCCCAATACAATAACATTTTTTATATTATTGTCTTTCATTTTTTCTCTCATATCTATAGAATCATTGAACTCTTTTAAAGTTGATACATTTCCAATATTTATATTTGCTATATTTGGAATTATAGATTTAGCACCTGCAGCTATCAATAAAGAATCATAATTATCTTCAAATTCTTTATTATTAACAAGATCTTTTACAAGTACTTTTTTATTATTAGGATCTATTTTTAATACTTCATGTTTAACTTTTAAATCTATTCCTGATTTTATAGTGGCTTCTGCAGTTCTAGCTATCATAGTATTAGGGCTTTCATAGAATCCGCCTACATAATAAGGCATACCGCAAGCTCCCCAAGATACAACATCTGTTTTTTCATAAACTGTAATAACAGCTTCTTTATCTAATCTTCTTGCCTTTGCAGCAGCACTCATTCCAGCAGCAACTCCGCCTATTATTATAATTTTCTTCATATACGCTCCTTTGGTATTCATATATTACTATTAGTAATATAATAAAAATTTCATTTTTGTCAAAATTAATTTTTAATAATTAGAAAAATTATATTCTCTATCTATCAAAATTATTTAATTTCCAATTATTTTTATCAAATATATTTCCTTTAACTGTATAATATTCTGAAAAATTAAATCTTTTTTCTAATTGTCTATTAGGCTGCCATTCATTTAATATAATAGGATTTAATTCACCATTTTTATAATCATTTGTAATTATATTATGTGTAAATGGATTAACTTGTTTAGATAGATGTTTTGTAGATAAATAAGGCACATCAGCAACCGTCATAAAATTAGAAGACATACTAAAATTATTTGTACTATTAAAATCTTTACACATTAAAAAAGCATTATATATTGACATAAATTCAATACCATTATCTTTATAAAAATCTGTTTTAATATCAAGAGCATGATCTGAAACAATAATAATTTTTGTATTATCATAAACATTATTCAATTTAAGAAAATCTATAAATTTAATGATATTTTCTATTGCAGCCCCATTAGCATAATAGCTTCTTACAGAAAATTCATCTTTAAATTTTTTAATATCTTCATTAGGAAGACTATCTTTCCATATAGAAGGAAGTAAATTAGTATTAATATAATTAGGCTCATGTGTGGTGTTATTATGAATAAAATTAAAGTAATTTCCATCATTAGTTATTGATGTTATATGCTTTAATGAATTTAATACACTAAACTCACTTAAAGAAGTATTAATTAATACAGCATCACTATCTCCATATATATACCACTTAGAATCAGCATAAAATCCTTTTCTTAAAAAATTAGGCATCATTCTAAAAAGTGAAAATCTAAAAGATCTTTTTAAATCAGAAGATACAGACTCTGCACTATATAATCTTTTATAAAAAATCTCCTTCATTTCTTTTGTTTCATTTGAATAATCATTGAAAAAGTTAGTCAATGCAAAATTGATAAAATTAGCATTCTCAGCATAAGCATTTATATTAGAGTATTTTGAAAATATAGATGTGTCATATCCAAAATTCAAATTAGCAAATGTTACATTAAATAGATTTACTTTATACCCATCATCTGAAAATATTTTAGGCATAACTAATAAAGCTTCATTATATTTATCTTTCAAATTATATTTATTTTCAACACTAATCTCATAAGGTAAATACTCATATCCGCCCATTAAACTAGGTATAGATCCGACAGTATTTTTTGAATATGCTAAAACATTAGTATACATTACAAAACCATTTAATTCATTTTGTACTTCAGGAGTTTTATTAATATATTCATACATATAATGAGAAGCTGCTCTATCTAATAGTATTATAAACACATTAGTACCTGTTTTTGACAAAGTGAAAATATTATTATAATTATTCTCTTGTAAATTTGATTCAGATTGATTTTGTATATTCGCTAATATTTTCTGATCTTTACTTATACTAAATATATCGTATATTGATATAGATAATAATACTAAAGATACTATCATATATATATTAATAATAATACCTAATTTTTGTTTTTTTAATAAAAAATAAATAACAGATATAAAAATAGATACAAATAAAATGTTTAAGCCTATTTGAATATAACTAGATTGCAAAAGATTTGGATTATTAAAAATAAAACTGCTTGATATATTTCCATAATTTCCAACCATTATAAATGTATCTACAAAACATATTATTGAAATATAAATTATTAATAATGTTAAAGTATTCTTTACTTTGCTTGAAAATAAAACATAAATAAAGAAAGAATAAACAAAGAAAAATCCTATATATTTTGATATATTATTTAATATTAATACAAATGGTTCATTAAATTCCTGACCTGAAGAAGCTATCAAAGTTGATGGAATAAAAAGTCCGGCAAGCAATGTTATAGATATAGAAGAAACGATTAGGAGTTTTAATCTGCTGTTATCTAATTGTATATTAAATAATTTATATAAATATTTTTTATAAATTATAAAAACGAATAATAAAACCCATATACTTAAAACATCTTTATAAGTTTTTGGATATATTCTAAATATTTTTAAATATTGATTTTCTAATGAGATTTCAAATATACGTTCTCTATTAAAATATAATAAAGTATATATTATCATAAAAACTGTAAAAATACTAAATATTATAAAAAATACTCTTTTTATAATTGTCATTATTACTTTATTACTAAAAATAATATTTACTTTATTTTTTAAAAAACTATAATTTTCTAAAACTATATTTTTTACTAATGAAAAAGTACAATTTACTGTCCAATAAAAAAGAAGACCTGAAGGTGAAGTATATAAAAGCACTAAAAAAATTAAATTAGTTATATATAGAGGAAACTGTTCTTTAAAACTAAGTTTTCTAGCATACACTAAAGAAGCCAATAAACTTATTATAGTCATAACAAAAGGAAGTACATTAATTGTTATATTTCCGATTTTTAGTAAAGCATCTGGTTTTGCCAAATTCTTTATAATACCAAATTGAGCAAACTCTAAACCTTCAAGATTATGTATAAAATGATAAGCAGCTATAAAAAAAGGAATTTGTATAAGAAGACCTAAAGTACCTCTAAAAGCATAAATTGTTTTGTATCCATTAATCCTTTGACAAGTTCTTATAAGTAAATACCTTTGATCTCCTTTAAAAACAGATTTGATATTATCTATCATAGGCTTCATTTTATTTTGTATATCTCTTTCTTTTTGCTGCCATTTCTCAGCTATATTGTACAATGGCAAAGAAATAAAATTGACAACTAAACTTATAAAAAATATACTTACAATATAAGAGCTTTTAGTATATACCTTAAAAAAATAGAAAGATGTTTCCAATATAAACTCTATTGGATAGATGAATATATTATATAAGAAAGAAGATAAAGTCATTATACAAATTCCATAATAAATAATTTATTTTTTGTATTATAACATTTTATATTTTTTTATTCAAATCAGCATTTATAACAATAAAAAGTTGAAAAAATTTAAGTTGTATATATACTTATTAGTGGTTTTTTCATTCAATTTTAAGGAAGTAAAATTATTATGCATACCACAGATAATAATTTAGAAGATAAAATAAGAAATATGATTGTATATCATAGTAATATGTGCAAAAATAATCCAAACAATCCAAAACCTATTGTAGATTTTGGAATTTTTTATACTCAATTAGGAAAACATACTCATGCCATAGAATTGTTCAAAAAGGCATTAAATATTAATAACAGCGATTATAGCATATACAGACTTATATGGCTATCATATATAAAAATAAAAAACTATTATAATGCCGTTACATATTTTGAAAAGGCTTATGAATTAGAAAATAATGATTATATTAGTTTGAATAATCTTGGACACTGCTATATAGAAATTGGAAGATATGAAGATGCTGTTAATGTATTAAATAAATCTTTTATGTTAGCTCCAAGAGAATATATTAATTGGCGTCATTTGGGTATGGCTTTATATCATTTAAATAGATTCGATGAAGCTATAGAATCTTTTGAAAGAGCAATAGAACTAAATAAATATGATTATACAAGTCTTTATTGGCTTGCTGTGACTTATAAAGATACATATAAATATCATAAGGCAATAAAAATATTAAAAAAAATCATAGAAATAGAAAATGAGAATTATTTGGCTTATTTTAATATAGGTCTTTGTTATTTTATGATTAATGATTTTAATAATGCATTATCATATTTTAATAACGCTTTAAATATAGATGATAATGACTATTTACTATATTATTACATAGGTGTTTCTTATTATCAGATTCAAGACTATATAAAAGCCATTGATTATTTAAACATATCTATAGAAAAGAATCAAACTTATTCTTTCGCTTATTATTATTTGGGACTAGCTTATTATTCTGCTGGGCTTTATGACAATGCCATTGATATGCTGGAAAAAGCTACATCATTAGATGAAAGCAATAAAGAGGCATATATATCTTTATCAAATGCTTACAGTGCTGTTGGAGATTTAGAAAACTCAGCTATAGCATTAAAAAAATATGATATATATTAATTATTGGTTTCCTGACTTTCTAAAATAGTTTCATTGATTATTATACCATAACCGCTTATCTCTATTTGGTATTTATCATCTAATACTATTATAAAATTTTTGTCTTTTCTTTCTATATCAGTGATTTTTGAAGACGGATAGGAATTATCTATAACATTAACCATAGATCTATGTATGCAGCTTCTAGGAATGCCATTTTGTTTGGCTTCATCATTTATAGCACTAACTTTTTTCCAAAGACCTGTACTATAAAATATAAATTTATAACCAAAATCTATATCAACCTCATAGCCGCCGCCATTTTGATATAAAGATACCGTTTCTATATTATTACCGGGAAAATTCATATTTAAAAAGTTTTTCGCTCTCAAAGGCAAAGAATTTTCTGTTAAAGACTGAGAATATAAAAATACATTGGATATCAAGATAGATAAACAAATAATGAATATTAATTTTATATATTTCATAATTATTATAATTTTCGTATTTTATTTTGTTTATGTTAGAATTTTTTAAAAAAGTAACGGCCGCAAAGGATATTTACGACCGTTCATAAAGTTAAGCAAATGTTTATTTTGTTATTTTTTTTCTTCTTCTACTTGTTTAATCACATCATTATACTCGTTAATTAATGATTTATACTCCTCCTCGTCTAATAAAGAATCATCATAGTCGTTTAAATAATCTAAATTTTCTTTCACTTATTTAACGTCCTCCTTTTCTAAATTAATATATTCTAGTTTTTTGTGATAATATTATCGAGTAATGTATTTAATCATTATATATAATGTTGCTTTTAATTTTTAATAAATAATATATTGTTACTTTACTACAATTAACTCTCATATTATAATAATAATAAAAATTTCATATGAGTCAAAAAATTTTTTCTATAACTCAAATAAAAATTACATTAACAAACAATTAATATTCGATGTCTTCTACACAAGAGTTAATTAAATCATTGTATTCATTAATTAATAAGATATACTCTTCTTCATCTAACAAATAAAAAGTGTAATCATTATCTAAAAAATTTAGAAATTTTGTCATACTAAAACCTCCAATTTTTTATTTAATATATACATCTAGCATTTATGTGATAAAGAACTATTATCTTGTAACTAATAATCACACTCTTAATATAAGAAAATTCAATAATAAAGGCAAATATTTTTTTCAACTTTTTTTACAAAAAAACCAAAAATCTATATATTTGTAAAAATACATAATTGAATTCTAAATTATTTTACAATAACAATAAAAAAGCCTATGCATTAATTCATACATAGGCTAAAACAAAAAGAGAAATTGAAAAAACTATTTATTCTTCTACACAATTAATAATATTATTATATTCATTTATCAATAAACTATATTCTTCTTCATCATCTAAAAAAACATTATTCAAAACATCTAATAATTTTGTCATATAGAATCCTCCTTTTCATAGTACTCATATTTTATTGTGATTTAAAAGTTATATTTTGTAATTATTTATCACGTATTTATATAATACTAATATAATAATTCTTTGTAAAAAGGCAATGATTTTTTTATAATAATTTTACAATAATAATAAAAAAGCCTATGCACTAATATGTACATAGGATTAAAAATTTGTAATTTGTTTATTCTTTTGAATTATTATAAAGGAGTTATATATTGCACTACACCATATTAATAAAGCACATATCATATAAAAAAGAATCATTGAATTAATTCTGTGTAAAAATGGTATAATAGATTTTGAAACAAAAAGAATATAAAAAAGCCTACACACATAAAAGTGTATAGGCTTGTAAAATTTCATTTTTTAATTATTTAAGTTCATTAATTTTTTTCATCATATCAGATTTTTTAGCAGCTGCTCTATTAGCATGAATAACTGATTTTCTTGCTGCTTTATCTAAAGCACTAGCATATTTTTTGAATTCTTCCATAGCAAGAGCTTTATCATTACTTTCTACAGATTTTAGAACTTTTTTCTTTTGAGTATTCAAGAAACTTTTAATTTTTCTATTATAAAGATTTCTAACTTCATTTTGTCTTAATCTTTTAGATGCTGAAGCTATATTAGGCATTATCGCTCTCCATGTTAAAATAAAAAGCGGAGTTGACGGGGCTCGAACCCGCGGCCTCCTGCGTGACAGGCAGGCGCTCTAACCAAACTGAGCTACAACTCCAAATTAGTTAAGGAATGACTGTATTATACTACTATTCTATTTTTTGTCAATTACTTTTTTTAAAAATACCAATTTTTTTTAAAAAAATGAGGCTTAAATATGAAAATATATTCAAACCTCATCAATAATCAATCAATTTACAGAATTAAATCATATTTGTACATCTTGACTATAATCTATGCCTTCAACTTCAAAGCCATGCATATTCATATAATCTTTTCTGAATAATGCTAAATCTGCTATTTCTTTTAAATTATCTTTTGTTAATTTATTCCAAGAATCTAAAACTTCTTTTTGAACATCTTCTCTTAATTCCCAGTCATCTAATCTTATTCTGTTTTCGCTGTCAACTGGTACTTCACCGCCATTATAAAGTTTTTCGTTCAAAAGTCTGTACATTTGCTCTATACAGCCCTCATGAATGCCTTTATTTTTCATCACTTTGAATAA
Source organism: Brachyspira pulli (assembly GCF_036997785.1). NCBI lineage: Bacteria > Pseudomonadati > Spirochaetota > Spirochaetia > Brachyspirales > Brachyspiraceae > Brachyspira > Brachyspira pulli. The sequence continues at coordinate 15,712 of NZ_JAWLQI010000020.1, read as the reverse complement.
TATGCCTATATAAAGAGGAACTGTAGGGATAACTGCTGAAGATCTAGTTACTACTGCTTTATTTACTGATACATAAGCATGACCTTTAACTTTCTCCTGCATCTCTTTATCCAATTCATGTGCTGTTGCCTCAAGATGGTCTTTAGCCTTTCCTATAGTACCTTCTCTGTATACTGCTTTTGTCATTTCTGGCCCTATATAAGAATAAGCCACATTTATAGCATTCTCAGAAAGTAAATCAGCGTTAAGTAAAGCGTCTGTCCATAATTTCCAATCTTCTCCGCCCATTACTTTTACAGTAGATTTTATATCATCTTCATTTGCTGGGTCAATAGATACTTCTAATAACTCCTCTGTCATAAAATCAACGCCTATACCGTTATATTTCTTTCCTATAGGCTTTAAAGATGAACGGTAAAGTGTTCCTGTTGATTCATCTGTTCTAACAGGTGCTGCCAAACTGTATATAACTAAATCTATTTTTTCTCCGTTAAAGAATGTTTTAGCTTCTTTTATTACTTCTTCTTTTGAAGCATTTAAAAATGCATCTAATATCAAATTTTTATCTTCTATTCCGTCTCTTTTAGCACAAGCTGTGAAAGCTTCATTGTTATACCAACCTGGTGTAGCTGTTCTTCTTGCAGTAGCTTCTTTTTCAAATGATACGCTCATAGTTTTTGCACCAAGTCCATAAGCTATAGCTATTCTGCTAGCAAGTCCGTATCCGCCTGAAGCTCCTAATATCAAAGCGTTTTTAACATTAGATTTTACTTTTGGCTGTGATTTAACATAGTTAATTTGATTTTCTACTTCTTTAGCACAGCCTAATGGATGAGCTGTTATACATATATTATTTAATATTTTTGGCTCTACTACCATAGTTTTTTCTCCTATCATTGTTATTTTCTTTAATAAATTACAAACTAATTTTAATATACTTTATAATAAAATTGCTTTTTTTTCAATGAAAATAAAATGAAATCAAAATAATTATTAATTTAATAAAGATTCATCTAAACGTATGGTAAATAATTTCATAAATATAACATAAATAACATTAATAATAACTCTACATATATACAAAAAATAACTCATACGGTGTATATATTCTAAATTCTAATCACATTAGGGTGGGTGTGCTTTTTCTGAGTTTGTCATAAAGAAATTTAAATCATAATTTTTAATTAGGTATAAAATATAGAAGGGCGGCAAGTGTAAATAAAATTTCATAAATACTTATCTACTATTTTTTGATAAGTACCATTAGCCTTTATTTTTTTAAGTCCGCTGTTAATTTTATCAAGTAATATATTATCCTCTTTTCTTACAGCTATGCCATAACCTATTTCAGGATATTCTATAGTATCTACTATTTGTAAATCATTATCATCTCGAATATAGTTTATACTAAAAATTTTAGAGTTTGTCAATTTTTTTGTTGTTCTTTTTCCCGCCGCAAAAAGAACCAAAAAGTGCAATTATAAAATTAGTACTAAATCATACTAAAATTGTTTTACATGTAATATAAATTATCAATTTAAGCTAAAATATAGCCTTTTTGCTTCTTTGTGGCAACAAAAGAAGTGGGGTATGGGGCAAAGCCCCAGATATAAAAACAAAAATATAACTTTACTTTTGACAAAGTATAGTTGTTTAGGTATATACTGAAACTTTTTAAGTTTGTTTATGAAGGTCTTCTTATAACAAATATTTTTATACAAATCTATAATAAAAAAATAATTATATTGCTTTGAATAGTAATTTTGTTTCTATTTTTGATACATTTTAGTATTTTTTATATTAAAATATGTCATGATACAAAAAATCTAATTTTTATAGTACGGTGTTTATAAAAATATATCATTTTAAACAAAATTGACATTAAAATATTGTTTTTATGTTATTTATGTACTATAATATAAGAAGTGCGTTTTTGAAAATATTTTTAATGTATGAAAAAATAAATAATAAATTAATAAATTGTCCTTATTTTAATTTTATATAACTATTTAGGAATAGAACTATAATAAAAATTGTAAAAACAATTATGGTAATTATATTATCATTAATTATATCTTGTAATAATTCTTCTTCAAATAATAAATCAGATTCTGTATCGACCAATAAAACATTTGCAAATAAATTTATAAATGTAGGAATATATGTTTATGATTATCCTTTTGGATATTTATCTAATGGTACTATAGGCGGATTTGATTATGATTTGATGAATGAGATATCTAAAATTTCAAGTATTAAAATGAATTTTATTCCTATGCAATTTGAACAGTTAATGCCTGCTTTAGAAGCTAAAAAAATAGATGCTATTATTGCTGGTATGACTGTTACAGAAGACAGAAAAAAGCAGGTGAATTTTTCTGATAAGTATTATACATCAAGACAGGCTATATTACTAAATTAGAATGAAGACAAAATAAATACAGAAGAAGATTTAATAGGTAAAAAAGTTGGAGTTATAAGGGGTACTATTGCTGATACAATAATATCACAAAATCCTGGAATACAAATAGAGAGGTTTGAGACAGGAAGCAGTATTTTACTTTCATTAAAGGTAGGAAAAGTTGATGCAGCTATGTTTGATAAGGTTACTTGTGATCATTATCTTTCTTATGATAAAGACATTAAACTTGCTGAAGGTATTACTTTCCCAGAAGAAAATTATGCTATAGCTTTTAGAAAAGATGAAACAGCATTATTAAATGAAATCAATAAGGCTTTATCTGAAGTAATGAATAATGGTTCTTATAATACTTTGATACAAAAGCATTTAGGAACTAATCAGTCAACTCAATCTAATTAATAATTGCTTGACTTTTTATTAGATGTATATTAACTTTTAACAAATATTAAAAAAACATTTTTTATACAAATGAAAAAGATTATTATTTTTATACTATTTAGTTTAATAAGTTTTACCGCCTGTAGTAATAATTCTAATACAAATAATGAAGAAGATACTATAACAAATGAAATACAGATTGATAATAACAACTATTCTAATGAAACATTAAAAGTCGGTATATATATTTATGATTATCCCGTACTTCATTTAACTAATGATAATGCAGGCGGATTTGATTATGATTTAATGCATGAAATAGCTGATGCATCAGATTTTGAAATACAATTTGTTCCTATGCAGTTTTCTGACCTTATTCCATCACTTCTTAGAGATGATATAGATATTATTATAGCGGCTATGGCTATAACAGAAGATAGAAAAAAGATTGTGAATTTTTCTGATAGATATTTAACTGCTGGTCAAAGTATTGCAGTAACTAAAGAAAATACAAATATAACAACAACTAATGATTTGGTAGGAAAAACAGTAGGTGTTATAAAAGATACTGTTTCAGATATGATACTATCAAAAATGGAAGTTATTCGTCAGATAAAAAGATTTGAAATAGCAGGAAGTGCTTTTATTTCTTTAAAAGTAGAAAGTATTGATGCTGTTCTGATTGATAAACTTACTGGTATATACCTAAACAACTATACTTTGTCAAAAGTAAAGTTATATTTTTGTTTTTATATCTGGGGCTTTGCCCCATACCCCACTTCTTTTGTTGCCACAAAGAAGCAAAAAGGCTACATTTGGGCTTTAATTTAATAAATTATCTTACATGTAAGACAATTTTAGTATGATTTAGTACTAATTCTATCCTTGCACTTTTTGCAACTTTTTGCGGCGGGAAAAAGTTGACTAAAAAAATGACAAAGTTAAAAATTTTTGGTATATATAAGTTAAATGTTAAATAAATTTATAGAAATGTATTTATATTTAAAAATATTTTTTTATTAATTGGTCATAGAAACCATTTGTCATAATCACATCTAATCCATAATTGATTTTTTCCAGCAGCTTAGTATCTTCTTTTCTTATACCATAGCCGTAATCAGTTTTAGGAAAAGTTACTCCCGGTATTGATTTAAATGTATCATCAAGTTTAAGATAATTAATGATTGTACTTTCATCTAGTACAGCACCATCTATTTTTTCTACTTTTAATGATAATAAAACACTTCCTGTAGAATCAAATCCAACAACATTTACTCCTTCAATTGCTGATACAAGATCATCTGAAATTGTTCCTGATATTACCCCTATATTTTTTCCTTTTAAATCTTCTATTGTTTTGATATCTGTATTATCTTTATTTACCATAAGAGTTTGACCTGAACTATAATACTTCTTTGAGAAATTAAAAAGTTTCTTTCTTTCCTCTGTAATGCTTATTCCAGCTGATATTATATCCACTTGTTTATCTAATAAGCCAGGTATAAGGTCTATAAAGTCTTTTTGTACAAATTCCAATTTTAAATCTGATATTCTAGCTATTTCATTTAACATATCATAGTCAAATCCGCCTATATCGCCATTAGGCAAATGATATAGAAACGGATAATCATAAACATATCCGCCTACAGTGATAGTTTCTTTTTCATTAGAATCATTATTATTTGGTATATTTGTTTCCGGAGATTCTTGTTCTTTATTATCATTATTAGAAGTATTACCGCAGGAAGTAAAATATATAAAAGCAAATAGTATAAAAACAATAATTTTTTTCATCTGTGTAAAAATGCATCTCTTACTTTTAATATATATAAAAAATAATAATAAATATCTAAAAAAAATCAAGCAATTATTTTAGAATAAAATTAAAATAAATTTGTATCAAAATATTTACTAAGAAGACCATCATAAAAACCATTAGTCATAATCTGATTTAATGACTCATTAATTGTATTAAGTAAAGCATAATTCCCCTTTGAAACAGCTATACCATAATCTTCTTGAGGATAATCAAGTCCATCTAATAGTCTAATATTGTCATCATATCTAAGATAATAATCGCAGGTAACTTTATCAAACATAGTAGCATCTAACTTATCAACCTTTAATGAAAGCAAAGCACTGCCGCAATTATCAAATCTTTTTACTATAATATCCTTATTAGTTGAAATAATTGTATCTGAAATAGTGCCTCTTATAACTCCAAGGTTTTTTCCTTTAAGGTCATTAAATGTTTTTAAGTTGCTGCTTTTTTTTATTAATATTGCCTGTGTAGAAGTATAATATTTATCTGAAAAATCAATTAATTTTTTTCTATCTTCTGTGATTGTCATTCCAGCTATTGCCGAATCTATTTTATTTTCCTGCAATAAAGGAATAAGATTCTCAAACTGCATAGGCATAAATTTTATTGTTAATTCAGACAGTCTTGCTACTTCACTTATTAAATCATAATCGAATCCATTAATAGTATTATTACTTAAATAACTAAAAGGATAATCATAAACATAAATACCTACTTTTATTTGATTATTTGTTACTGCTGTATTTGTTTCAGGATATTTTATTTCATTTGATTTTTCAGAATCATCATTATATGAACTTTCACAGGCCGCAAATAGTAATATTATTAATATAGTTATTAGGTGTAATAATTTCATTTTCTTCTAAAATAAGTACTAAAAATCATGAATTAAGTGAATATTAGTTATATCATATATATATTATTAAAAAAGTCAATATTTCATACTTTACCATAAAATATTTTTATTGATAAGCTATTTGCAAAAACACCCTCACTATATTATAATATATCATCAATATTTAAGTATAATTTAATTATCAATTAATTTTTAAATTTTTTATAATAAGGATATATTTTTATCAATGTCATACTCTGAAAAAATTAGAAATTTTTGTATCATAGCACATGTTGACCATGGAAAAAGTACTTTAGCTGACAGAATTATAGAACATACCAAAGCTGTATCAAGCAGAGAAATGAAGGATCAAATATTAGATTCTATGGATATAGAAAGGGAAAGAGGAATTACTATTAAAAGTCAGGCTGTAAAATTAACATATAAAGCAAAAGACGGAGAAGTTTATACTCTTAACTTAATAGACACTCCGGGACACGTTGACTTTAACTATGAAGTTTCACGTTCTCTTGCAGCATGTGAAGGAGCTATACTTGTAGTTGATGCAGCTCAAGGAGTAGAAGCTCAAACTATTTCTAACTTTTATTTAGCTTTTGAAAATAATTTGGAAATTGTACCTGTTATAAATAAAATAGACTTGCCTGCTGCAAATATAGAACTTTGTAAAGAACAAATGGAAAAAGAATTCGGGGTAAATAAAGATGATGTAGTACTTGCCAGTGCTAAAAATGATATAGGTATAGATGAAATATTAGAAGCCGTTGTAAAAATGATACCTGCCCCAAAAGATAATACAAACAAAAAAACAAGAGCTTTAATATTTGACTCTTATTATGATCCTTTCCGCGGTGCTGTTATGATAGTGAGAATATTCGACGGCTCCATAAAGAAAAATGATAAATTACTTTTAATGGAAACAAAGGCAGAGTATGAAGTTGAAGAATGCGGAACTCTTTTACTTGGGCTTAAATCTGCAAATGAATTAAAAAGCGGCGAAGTTGGATATATTATAGCTGGTATTAAAAATATATCTGATATAAAAATAGGCGATACTATTACACTTGAAGATGATCCTTCCGATGAGCCTTTAATAGGATATAAAGAAGTTCTTCCAATGGTATTCGCTGGTATTTTCCCTGCTGAAGATGAAGATTATACTAATTTACAAAAGGCATTAGAAAAATTAAAACTTAATGATGCTTCTTTAGTCTATGAACCGGAACGCTCTATAGCATTAGGTTTTGGTTATAGATGCGGATTCTTAGGACTTTTACATTTGGAAATTGTACAGGAAAGACTTGAAAGAGAATTCAATCTTAACCTTGTAATAACAAGCCCTTCAGTAGAAGTAAAATTAAAACTCACAAACGGTGAAGAAAAAATAATTGATAACCCTGCAGACTTCCCTACTGCTCAGTATATAGAAAAATGTTATGAACCTTTTATTAATGCTTTGATAATTGTACCTACTGACTATTTAGGAAACATCATTTCACTTTGTATTGACAGAAGGGGAACACAAACTTCTTTAAATTATTTAGATGATAAAAGAGCCGAAATAAAATTTGATTTGCCGTTGATAGAAGTAGTATATGATTTCTATGATAAATTAAAATCTATTTCAAGAGGATATGCTTCATTCGATTATGATTTTTCAGATTTCAGAGAAAGCCAAATAGAAAAAATAGATATACTCGTACATGGTGAAGTTGTAGACGCTTTATCATTTATGGCACATAGAAGTAATGCAGAAACTAGAGGAAGACAAATAATAGAAAAATTAAAATATCTTATTCCAAAACACATGTTCCAAATACCTTTACAGGCTGCAATAGGCGGACGTATCATAGCACGTGAAAATATTAGTGCATTAAGAAAGAATGTTACAGCTAAATGTTACGGCGGTGATATAACAAGAAAAAGAAAATTATTAGAGAAGCAGAAAGAAGGTAAAAAAAGAATGAAAGCTATTGGAAGCGTAGAGATACCACAAGATGCATTCATAAGCGTATTGAAAACTGATGACAATAATAAATAATTTTAAATAAATAATTTCATAAGTACAAAAAGGAATATGTATTGTAAAATATATACCTAAACAAATATATTTTGTCAAAAATAAATTTACATTTTTGCTTTTATATCTGGGGCTTTGCCCACCGCTCTGCGTGCTTACGCAAGACCCCACTTCTTTTGTTGCCACAAAGAAGCAAAAAGTCTACATTTTTGGGCTTTAATTTAATAAATTATTTTACATGTAAGACAATTTTAGTATGATTTAGTACTAATTCCATCCTTGCACTTTTTGCAACTTTGACGAAGTCCGCAGAGCGTATGCGGCGGGAAAAAGTTGACTAAAAAAATGACAAACTTAAAAATTTTCAGTATATATTCCTTTTATTTTATAAAAAACAGTATGACATAAAAATAATGACATACTGTGCCAGTTCACTATAAAATTATATTAAATGTATATTAGTGTTTTTTATTAATGATTGTTTTTAATTCATTGAATTTTCTTTTAACTATAGACATCTCATCTCCTATTCTATCTGCTTTTTTGATCATAGCATGATATAAAAACCAATTATTATTTTCTCTATAACAAAATATTCTTATGTCATGGTATCTTATTTCCCATATATCATCATCAACCTTTTTATATAATTTAGACTGCATAATGATTTTATTAGAAAAAGATTCAGCTAAATATCTGATTTTAGATTCTATAGTTTCCCTTCTTGGATTATCTTCAATAAGAGAAACAACATCATCGGTTATATTGCAGGATATATACGGTAATGAAAAATATTCTTTTATGTTTAATCTTTCGTTCATAAAATACTCCTTTTAAAGTTTCTTGAATGCTTCATCAACATTCTTCCCTAATCATCATAAAGTTTTTAATTCTATGATAACACCAACCCCATATTACATTTAAGCAATATGCAAGGAAATAAAATAGTTGCAGATTTATAAATAATAAAAAATAAACTCAACTATCATGAACATAAATTACTGTCTTACCTACAGTAATAATTTTGACGTTTGCTTTTTAGTACTTACAAAAAATAGTAAGGTAAGTACTAACAACGTATTGATATATATGGCTGACTTACTAACAACCATAATATATTGGCAGATTCTTTTATAGTACATGTAAATAGTAAGTACAAAAAGTACTATAGTAATCTGTTAATCGTACCGGCTTATTTCAAAATCATCAATATACATGATTAAGTACTCAAAACAAAATATGAGTGCTTAGTACATGTATTTAATGTTTTGCTTAAGTCATTATCAATTTACTTAGCTTTTAACTAAAATATTAAACAAGTACTTAGCTAAATAGTATTAACTGATTTACTAAGCCATTAGCAATAACTTGACTTTTAGTACTCAAATAAACAGTAAAATGAGTACTAATCAAGTATGTATACGAACTATAATAGTATCGTAGTTAAACATTATTCATTAATATATCCTATAATGAACCAGCATTTTATATTATACTTAAACAACTATATTTTGTCAAAAATAAATTTATATTTTTAATTTTATATCTGGGGCTTTGCCCACCGCTCTGCGTGCTTACGCAAGACCCCACTTCTTTTGCGACTGGAAGGAGTACCTTTGGCGTGCCCCAAAGAAGCAGGCACAGCCCGCCTTCGGCGAAAGACTACATTTGGACTTTAATTTAATAAATTATATTACATGTAAGACATTTTTAGTATGATTTAGTACTAATTTTTACACTTGCACTTTCGCGAAGCGTATCCGAGTTTATCGAGGATATAATGTTCTTTGACGCTGTCCGCCTGCGACCGTAGGGAGTGCCTTTTAGGTATGGCGTGCGGCGGGCTTCGCCAAAAGAACAATAAAAAATTGACAAAGTTAAAAATTTTTATACATTTTTTTATCATAGCTACCATTTTTTAGGTCTGACACGAGGGCTTAATTTTTTAATTGTTGTTGCTTTTTTGGCTGATTTTTTAGCTGTTAATACTTTTTCAGACACTTTTTTATGCCTTCCTTCCTTATTTTTTCCAAGAAGTGTTAAGATTTTAGTCTTTCCTTCACAAGCATATTTATCATTAGGATTTAATTTTATTATTGTATTATAGCATTTTAAAGCTAAATTATAATTTTTATTTTTACCCTTATTTACTATTTCAGCTAATTGCTTATATATATTAGCCTTTTCTCTGTATGTTTCTATATCTTTATCATTTATTTTTATTATGCTGTCATAATTCTCTATAGCCAAATTATAATATTTTTTTATATTAGTATTGTTTGAACCGCTTATATCTGCTAATTGTTTGTATATATCTGCTCTTTCTCTATATATATCTATATTATTTTTATCTATACTTATTATTTTATTATAACATTCTATAGCTAGATTATAATATTTTTTACAGCTTTGTATTTTTGAACTATTTATATATGCCAAATGTTTATATATATCAGCTTTACCAATATAAGCATCTATATTTTTATTGTCTTTTTTTATCACTATATCATAACATTCTATAGCTAAATTATAATATTTTTTAGAACCGTTTACATCTGCTAATTGTTTGTATACATAAGCTTTTCCAATATAAGACTCCAAATTAGAAGAATCTTTTTTTATTACTAAATCATAACATTCTATAGCTAAATCATAATATTTTTTAGAACTGTTTACATCTGCTAATTGTTTGTATATATTAGCCTTACCAATATATCCGTTTATATTATCAGGATCTTTTTTTATTAAATCATCATAATATTTTATATCTGAATTATTTTGTTCTATATATTCTGTTAAACTATTTTCATTTTTCAATTCTATATTATTATGATTTAATATTTCAATCACTTTAGAATATAATTTATTGCTGTCTAAAACTTCATTAGTTTTATTTAGCTCATTATACAAATATAATGCATCATCATATTTATTTAGCATTATCAAAAATAATATTTTATAGGCATAAAAAACTTTATTATCATTTTCTAATTCAATCATATTATCACAGTAAATTAAAAGAGTTTCAATATATGATTTATCTTCAAATATAAATGATAAAGCCTTATAAAAATTATTTACAGCCTTTTCAAATTTTGATAATTTATATAATGTCATACCAATAATATAATAATATTTATAATCTTTTTGACCATTATATTCTTCAGCACTTTTTAATGCATCATCATAATATTTAATAGCTTCTTTATAATTAGTTTTTATTTCTAATATCTCTCCAATAAAGTAATATAAATCATATTTTGTATATCCAAGCTTGTTTGATTTATCAAATTCATTTAAAGATTCATCATATTCTTTTAACTCATAATAAATCAATCCCTTATAATAATAACAATTATAATTTTTATTATCTATTTTTATAGCATTATCAAATTCTTTTAAAGCCTCTTTATATTTCTTCAATTCATAATAAACTAAACCTTTATAATAATAACTATTACAATTTTTATTATCTATTTTTATAACATTATCAAATTCTTTTAGAGCCTCTTTATATTTCTTCAATTCAAAATAAACTAAACCTATATAATAATAACTATTACAATTTTTATTATCTATTTTTATAACATTATCAAATTCTTTTAGAGCCTCTTTATATTTCTTCAATTCATAATAAACTAAACCTTTATAATAATAACTATTACAATTTTTATTATCTATTTTTATAACATTATCAAATTCTTTTAAAGCTTCTTTATATTTCTTCAATTCATAATAAATTATTCCTTTATAATAATAAGAGTCTAAATTTTTATCATCTATTTCTATAACCTTATTAAAACAATCAATAGCTTCTTCATAATATTTAATGCCTATATCTTTTAATAATTTGCCTTTGAAAAAATATGATAAATAATATTCCTTGTCTAAGGATAAAGCCTTATCAGCACAATTTTTAGCTTCTTCATATCTTTCTAAATCAAAAAATGCTTCAGCTTTACTTTGATAATATTTTATTGATTTTTTAAGTTCCTTATTAAAATTAAGTTTCTTTAAACAATAAGATTCATTTTTGACCGTATCATAATAATTATTATCTATTTTCTTTACTATATTATAATACTCTATTGCCTTTTTATAATTTTCTTCAGAAGCAGTTTTATCAGCAATATTCTTATATTCATTTGCAATTTCATACAATGCTTTTATATTATTTTCATCTAAAGATATTATATTATTTAAACATTTTATAATATCTTTTTCTTTAGATTTTATCTTCTTTAGATATTCTATTTTTTTATAATAGCTGTTTATATTTGTCTTATCTAAATTAATAATATCATCATAACATTTAATAATTTTTTCATGAGATAATGAATCATCTTTCTGCATAATATCCAATTTTAATAATTTAAGCTCTATATCATTTTTATCCAATTTAATTGCTCTATCACAATCTTCAATAGCATAATTAATCATTGATAATTTATTGTATATGCTTGCTCTCTCTTTATATAAATCCTTATTTGAATCTTTATCAGAAGCCTTATCAATTTCATTATCTAATAATATTAATCTGTCCAATAATTCATCATCTATATAAGCATTATCATCGAATTTATCAAAATACTTATCAGGTTTTATATTAATATTTTCTATAAAAGTTTTTATTTCATAAAAATCATCTTCTGTTAAGTCAGGCATAACATTAACCATAGGAGGTATTACAATGCTTTTTTTCATTATGGAATTCATTTCATTATTAAAGGCACTTATTTTTGAATTAATATCTTTTACAATATCATCTATATCGTTATTTGAACTTGATAATAAAAGTTTAGATAAAAAATTAATTAATTTATTTACAGACTTTTTTGCATCAGGAATTAAATCCTCTTTTACTTCTTTTAAATTTATTTTTGCTGCATTTTCTTTTATTTTGTATATTTCTTTTTTTAATAAATACCCTTTTATTCCGCTTAACATACTATAACCTAGAAATTAATTTATTATATAATTATAAACCATTCTGTAAAAATTAATATCATTATTAATAACATCATAGAAAATACATCTATATAAAAATACAATATTTTTTAATAGAATTTATAAAAATAGGATATATTTTTTATAAAGGAATTTTTTATCCTTCCGAAAATTAACATAATAGTAATAAATAAAATTAGGAAGTAAATTATGGTAAATGGATTAGGTAATTTATTATCTTTTGTTGATACTAATGTTTCATCTAACAATAATGCTTATAACTTAAACAATTATAGTTATGATGATTCTTTCGCTAATATGTTAAATAAAACACAAACTGAAGAAAGTTATTCAGCTCCTTCTAGTGTTTCAAACAAAATAGAAAGACATACTTCTTCAGATAATAATAATCAAACAGAAACTAATTATAATGAGTACAACAATTATGATGATTATAATGAATATGATGCTACTAATTCTACAATAGAAGAAAAATTATCATCTAAAGAAAATGAAGTAAAAAAGACTGATAGTAATTCAAATAATGCTGAAGAAAAAAATGCTGTTAATGATTCAGAAGAAAAAGCTGTAAAAGATGAAACTAAAGTTGCTTCCGATAATGATGAAAAAAAGGCAGAAGAAAAATCTGATAAATCAAAATTAAATGGCAATAATGAAGAAAAATTAGCTTTAACAAAAGAAAAAGCTAAACTTGTTTTACAAAATGCTTCTGCTAATAATGAAAAAACATCTGAAGTAAAAGAATTAAATAACAAAGAAGCTTCAGTAGCTAGAACAGATAAAAAAGAAAATACTAAGAATTCTGAAGAAATAGAAAAAATCAAAAAACAAATAGAATCTTTGAATTTAGATGAATTAGATGAAGAAGATAAAAAAGAATTAGAAGATTTAATAGAATCATTAGAAACTTTAAAAGCTATGATAGATGCTGACAATAACATCGAAGAAGAAAAAGAAGTTTCTATTGAAGATATTAAAGATGATATAGAAGTTAAAGAAACTGATTCTACAGATAATAAAGAAATAAAAATAGCTTCTAATAAAGAAAATGAGAAAAATATAGAAACAAAAGATATCAATGTTGAAGAAACTGCTGTACAAACTGATAATACAATTATGGCAGATGCTAATATTGATATGAATAATGTTGAAAACAAATATGCTGATAAAGATACAGATGTAAAAAATAACAATAATAACAACGCTGTAAACAATACAATATCAGATGACAAAGGTGCAGAATTAACAATTATCAATATGAAAGATTCTGCAGAAGGTGCTAATTTGAAAGGATACAATCATTATAATAACAATGTATCAAAAACTCATAACAGCACTAATCTTACAGATAATATGATAAAATTCCAAGACTTAATGGGCAAACTTGTAGAAAAAGCACAAGTAGCAGTAAGCAATGGTAAAAGCGAAGTATTAATGAGTCTTAATCCTGAATACTTAGGAAAAGTAAGATTAAAAATAAGTATGGACGGAGATAATTTAATTGGAAAGATATTTGTAGATAATGCCGATGTTAAAGATATATTTACTAAGAATTTAGATACTGTAATATCTTCATTAAATGAAATAGGTATTAACATAGAAGGTTTTGATGTAATGCTTAGACAAGATATGCCTAACGACGGCGGATTTGGTGAAGAATTAGAAAATGCAGGAAACAGACTTGCTTTTGAAAATGACAACAATGTTGAAGAAGTAAAAGCAGATATAAAAACATATATAGTACCAGAAAGAAAATTAAATTTACTTATATAAGTAATTCTCGAAGCAGCAGAGAAAACAACTTTAAGGAGATAAATAAATGATTTCAGCAGATGCATTAAAAATGTCAGATAAAGAGATAAAAATCTTAAAACAGGAAGTTGGTGCTTTCAATTTACAGCATAATTTCCAGAGAGATCCTACTCAAAATTCTTTGGGTAAAGATGCTTTCTTAAAATTACTTACTGTACAAATGAGCCATCAGGATCCTTTGTCACCAATGGACAACAGAGATATGATTGCACAATTAGCTCAATTCTCATCAGTTGAACAGATGACAGAAGTTAATAAAAATCTTGATTCTATGAAAACTTTCTACTCAAGCCAAACAGGATATTCTATGCTTGGAAAGAGTGTTGAGGTTATGGACGAAGCTGGAAACAGATTCTTAGGCCCTGTTGAAATGGTTATGGAAAATGATACTGGAGTAGCACTTGCTGTTAGAACAGAAAACGGACTTATTACTGTACGTCCTGAAGATGTTATGATAGTACATTCAAGCGGTGATTTAATGGCTTCAGAAGCTGCTGCTGTTTCTCAAGTTAGACAAGCTCAAAGCGAAGATGAAGCAACAAAAATGTTCCAATCTTCTTTAGTTGATAAAGCTCAAGTTATTAGAAGACCTTCTGCTAATGATGAAAGCGGTGAACAAGTTAATAATGAGTTCGGAGATATGAGAGCTGCTATAGAGGCTGAAATCAATGCTGCTACTAAAAGCGAAGTTTCTGAAGTAGATAATGCCAGCTTAAATAAAACAGATAAAACTGCTGGTATGATGAAAGCAGAAGAAGCATTAATGAACAGCAAAGAAGGCGGAAACAAAACTATTAAAAAATAAGACATTTAAAGAAATAAGATTGTTGATAAATTAAAGCCTATGGAATTGTAATTTAATTACATTCTATAGGCTTTATTTTTTTATTTGTTTTTTAGCTTTATTCTAAATCCCACCCTATTTCTTTTAAATTTCTTTCTGTTATTTTTACTATATTTCCTTTTTAATTTTATACTGCTATTTTAACCCCCCCAAGTTATTTTTAAATTTATGATGCTTATACCGCACGCTGAATAAAATTAAATATATAATACAATTTTTAATTATAATATAATCATATAATTAAATTTCATTAACCGTGCATTAAATAGATTTTAAATTTAAAAATCATTTGGGCGGGCGTGAACATTTCTTTTTAAACAACAAAAAAGATAAAATCTAAAATTGAAAATAAAAGCAATAAAGATAGAGGGCGGGCAAATGTAATTAAATTAAAAAATATAAAATCATTAATTTTTATTAGAATTTAGATATTAAAAAAGGTATTGATAAAATGAATTACCTGTTTAAGAGCCATAGATATTGCACACTTTTAGTTTAAAAAAAGAAGGTATTCCTTATAATTTAAATTGCTATAAATAAACCCAAAGGAATACCTATGAAACAGTATAATGCACAACAGAAAAAAAAGATAG